>JBAUWD010000525.1:0-10889 GCA_049583575.1 Nocardioides sp. | reverse complement strand
CTCGGCTACCACGAGCGGGCACTGCACTACACGATGCTCGCGGCGAGGGGGGCGGCGAGCAGCCTGGCGTTCGAGGACGCGGCGGAGTGGTTCGAGCGCGCCAGCTCACTGCCCGAGGCATCGCTGGACGACGTCGCCGAGGCGCTCCTCGGTGCCGCGGAGAACCACGTCCGCGCGGGCGACTTCGCCCGCGCTCGGGACATCTACGAGCGTCTCACCCGGATGCCGGACCCGCTCGTGGCGCTGCAGGGCGCGACCGGCTTCGAGGAGGCCAACTGGCGGCCCGGGCTCTCGGACGCCCGCGCCGCCGATCTCGTGGCCGCCGCGATCGACGGCTGCGGGCTCGACCACGACGACGTCCGGTACGTGCGTGCCATCGGCACCTTGGGACGTGCCCTGGCCTTCGCCGGACAGCCGGTCCGCGCGCGCTCCGTAGGTGACCGGGCCATCGAGCTGGCTCGCCGCAGCGGCGACCAGGCGACGCTGGCGCACACGCTGCGCACGTCGCTGTGGTACGGACTCGGACCGGACACGGGTGAGCACGAGCTGGAGCGGGTGGCCGAGCTGTCCGCGCTGGCCCTCGAGCACCGGGACCACCAGTCGTTGGGCGAGGCCGCGCACTTCGGGGCGGTCACCGGCTATCTGCTCGGCCGTCCCTGGGAGCTGGAGCACTATGCCCGGCAGCTGCAGGCGGCCGCCCTGGCCACCGGGCAGCCGTTCATCAGCTACGTCGACACCTGCGTGACCCAGGGTCGCGCCTACCTGTGCGGCGAGTTCTCCGAGGCCGAGCGGCTGGCCGATGCCGCCCTGGCGATCGGTGAGTTCGACAGTGCCTCGACCGAGGGCCCGCACGGGGTGCAGATGTTCATGGCGCGCCGCGAGGCGGGCGGGCTCGACCGGTTCCGCGACCTCGTCACCGGGCAGGAGTCCTTCGCCGGGCGGTGGCTTCCCGGGCTGCTCGCCCTGTACACCGAGCTCCGGCTGACCGAGGGCGCTCGGCGTGCGCTGCACGTCCTGCTCAACCGCGATCTCGACGCACGGGTCGCGGACGCCCAGTGGCCGATCGAGCTGGCGTTCATGGCCGAGGCGGCGGCCGACCTCGCCGACAAGGAGGCCGTGGGCGGGTTGGAGCCGTTCCTGGCGCGGTACGAGGGCAAGAACATCGTCGCCGGCCAGCTCGTCGCGGCGTTCGGCAGCGCCGACAGGTTCCTGGCGCGATTCGCGGAGGTGTCGGGCGATCGCACGAGCGCCGACCGCCTGTTCGCATCGGCACTGGCGATGGATCGGCGCATGGGCTCGGTCGTGCACGAAGCGGACTCCCTGGCCCAGCAGGCCCTCGTCGTCCATCAACGAGGCGACGACCCGGCACGGGCCGAGGATCTGGCCAGGCAGGCGAGTGCGCTGGCGACCCCGATCGGCCAGGTGCGCGTGCTGCGCCGGGTGCAGCCCATCTTGTCCGCCACGGGACCTGGTGGCCTCACCGACCGCGAGGTCGAGGTGCTGCGCCTGTTGGCGGACGGGCTCAGCAACCGCGAGATCGGAGCACGCCTCTTCATCAGTGCGAACACAGCGGCCAACCACGTGCGCAGCATCCTGATGAAGACGGGTGCCGCGAACCGGACCCAGGCGGCCCGCTTCGCGAGCGAGCACCGCCTGACGTGACCGAGGGTCAGATCGGCATCACGCTCGCGTCCGGCATCACGCGCTCGCCGAGCTCCACGATCGCGTCGGCGGGCAGGCCGGCGCGTGCTGCCGCTCTGCGGATCGCCTCGGGTGACGACGCCTCGTACAAGCAGTAGGTCTTGCGCTTGTCGGCTGAGAGGAACGAGTACAGCCAGCGCACGTCCTCGTGGTCGTTGACCAGCCTGATGCCTTCGGCATCAGCGGCGCTGACCTCGAGGTCGTCCGCGAACTGTCGTTCCACCATGAAGATCGGCATGTGCACCCCCGACTCCTCGGCTACCAGCACAGTTATACCCGGTGAGCCCCGACCGGGCATCCCGCGGCGACCGCGGCGGGCTCACCCGCCCGGCGGACGCACAGCGAGCCCCTGCGCCGGTCGGTTTTGCGCCGGCCCACTCACGGCTCGATGAGGCCGGTACGGATGGCGTATCGGGTCACCTCCACGCGATTGCGCAACCCCAGCTTCTGCAGGACGTTGGCTCGGTGGCGTTCCACGGTCTTGGGGCTGATCGTGAGCAGCTCTGCGATCTCCTGGGTGCTGTGGCCCTCCGCGATCAGCTTGACGATGGTCCTCTCGCGCGGCGTCAGCCGCGTCCGGGCCTCGGCACCGCCCTCGGCGAGGTGCTGACGCATCAGGGCCCCCATCGTCCGGGGGTAGACGAACGGCTCACCGCGCAGCGCCGCACGGCAGGCCGTCACGATGTCTCGGTCCGCCTGGCGCTTGAGAACGTAGCCGGCGGCTCCGGCGGACAGTGCCTCGAAGAAGTACTGGTCCCGGTCGTACATCGACAGCAGCAGTACGGGGATGCTGGAGGCGTCGGTGATCTCGCGGGTCGCCTGGAGCCCGGTCATGCGCGGCATCGCGATGTCGAGCACGACCAGGTCGATGTCCCCGTCCTCGGCGCGGGTGACAGCTTCCAGACCGTCGGCGACCTCAGCGACGACCGTGAGGTCGGGCTCCCTCTCGAGCAGCGCCTTCAGTCCCTCCCGCACCACAGCATGGTCGTCGGCGATCAGGATCCGGGCGGGGACATTCACGATTCGGCTTCCTGCAGGCTGAGGCTCTCGTGCGGCACGTCCAGCACCACGGCCCAACCCGCTTGGCGCTCGGGATGGATCGTGAGCCGTGCGCCGATGAGCAGGGCCCGCTCCCTCATCCCGCGGATCCCCGAGCCCTCCGGTTGAGGAGCGACGGAGGAGCCGTCGTCGAGAACGGCGAGATGCAGACCGTGCTCGTCGACCTCGACCTCGAGCCGGATCAGCTCGGCGTCTGCGTGCCGCACCGCGTTGGTGACGGCCTCCTGGGCGATCCGGTACACCGTGATCTCGCTCTCCACGGACATCGGCGGAAGCCTGGCGGGGAGATCCGCGACGATTGCACCCTCACAGAGACCGTCGAACGCATCGACGAGCGACGTGAGGGCCTGGAGCAGGCCGAGGTCTTCCACGACGCTCGGTCGCAGCTGCCAGGCCAGCGCTCCCACCTGATCCATCGTCGACCTCTGCTCGTCCTGCACGCGTCCGATCAGCACGCGGAGTGCAGGCGGAGCGTCCTCGCGAATGCGCTCGAGCTGCAGCAGGGTCCCGGTGAGCCGCTGACCGATCTCGTCGTGCAGCTCGAGGCCGACTCGCCTGCGCTCCTCCTCCAGCGCGTTCAAGGTGCTCTGGGTGCTGTCCCGGCGCTCTGCCTGGAGTCGGTCGAGCATCGTGTTGAACCCGGCGATGAGGGTCCGTACCTCCGGGCATCCCGCCGAAACCAGACGTTGCTCCTGCTGGAGTACGTCGACCTCGCGCATCCTCCCGACCAACTGGTCGAGTCCTTGGAAGCTCTGCCGAACCATCACCGCATTGGCGACGGCCATCACCCCGAGTCCCATGCTCAGCTCGATGATCTGCCCAGGTGCCGCCGGGAAGGACACGGTCGCCGGCGAGATGACCAGCAACACGGCGGCGGCGCACAGGATCGACGTGTTGACGACGAGGACCCGGACGTAGAGCGAAGCCTGGGACACCCACCGCCACGGGCTCGCCCACCAGGTCGGGTGTCCGGGTGAAGCTGCTCCCGTCTCGGCCACCTTGCCTCCTCCACCGGTCACCACCACGATGACACGCTCGCCCTCCCCGGGCATCGGGGACAGTCCCCATCCTGGTGCGGCATGGCGTGCAGGCGCAGCAACACCCGTGCGAAATGGGTGTTGCCACGGATGCGCAGGCTTGCTGGCGTCGGGAAGGGTGCTCCTGTGAGGGGCGGACGACACGTGGTCGTCAGGCAGCTGCGCACGGGGCTGCGACTCGTGTGGCCATGGGGGAACCCTTCACGTTGGGGGGCAGGTCCGGACCGAGACCGGATCTTCCCCCCAACCACACCTGAGGACGACGCGCCGTCGGCCCGAACGGGCGCACTCCCCCGCGACCTCGGCATCGACCCCGGCACGGACGACCAGCCACTCGGACGGCCACCGTTGCTGCGGCTCGGCACGGCACTGACCGATTGACGGCGCAGCTGGCGGAGACGTACGAGGCAGAGACCGCACGGCCGCACAGCCGCGGCGAGCCTACGATGGTGAGGAAGGCGGCGGAACACGTCGGCCGGGACACGGCGGGAGGAGAGCGCCTATGACTCCAGCACCGGATGAATCCGGATCCTGGGACGGCCCAGGGTGACCGCCGAGAATACTCCGCGCGCTTCTGCACCACCGCTCGTGCCGGGCGACGACGACTTGACGTCACTCCCCCTGGCGCAGCTTCAATCGAGACTGGGGTCCTCACCGGACGGGCTGAGCCAGACCGAAGCGTCCAAGCGGCTGGGGCAGTTCGGGCCGAACGAGATCGAAGAACACAAGACCAACGGGTTGTTGAAGTTCCTGACGTACTTCTGGGGTCCGATCCCGTGGATGATCGAGAGCGCCGCGGTCTTGTCGGCGGTGGCGAGGCACTGGTCGGACTTCTTCATCATTGTGACGCTGCTGGTGGCCAACGGGGTGGTCGGGTTCTGGGAGGAACACCAGGCCGGCAACGCGATCGAGGCGTTGAAAGCGAAGCTGGCGATCACGGCCCGGGTGCGGCGGGACGGGGCGTGGGTCACGCCGCCGGCGCGGGAGCTGGTGCCCGGTGACGTGATCCGGTTGCGGCTGGGCGACGTCGTGCCGGCAGATGCGCGGCTGCTGGAGGGTGACCCGGTGGAGGTGGATCAATCCGCGCTGACCGGGGAGTCGCTGCCGGCCACCCGGCAACCGGGCGAGGCGGTGTTCTCCGGTTCCATCGTCCGCCGCGGTGAGATCGGAGCGCTGGTGTATGCCACCGGGGCACACACCTATTTCGGCAAGACCGCGGAACTTGTTCAAGACGCGCACACCGTCAGCCACTTCCAACGGGCGGTACTGAAGATCGGCAACTACCTGATCGTCCTCGCGGCGGTCCTGGTCGCGGTGATCGTGGCCGTGTCGCTGCTGCGCGGCGACCCGACCGTCACCACCTTGCAGTTCGCCCTGGTGCTGACGGTGGCCGCGATCCCGGTGGCGATGCCGACCGTGCTTTCGGTGACGATGGCGGTCGGCGCGCGGTTGCTAGCCGCCAAGCAGGCGGTGGTCAGCCGGCTGGTGGCCATCGAGGAGCTGGCCGGGGTCGACGTGCTGTGCGCGGACAAGACCGGCACCCTGACCCAGAACATCCTCACCCTCGGTGACCCGTTCAGTACGGGTGACATCCCCGCCGAGCAGGTCATCGGCGATGCCGCCTTGGCCTCCCGGGCGGAGGACGACCCCATCGACCTCGCCGTCCTCGGCGGGCTCGACAGCGACGCCGCTTTGCGGGGCTACCAGGTGGTCGGCTTCCAGCCGTTCGACCCGGTGCACAAACGCACCGAAGCCACCGTCACCGGCCCGGACGGGACGACCTTCAAGGTCACCAAAGGTGCACCACAGGTGATCTTGGCGCTGTCCGCCGACGGTGGCCACGCCACGCCCGCCGCGGAGCAGGCCGTCAACGACTTCGCGGCCCGCGGGTTCCGGTCATTGGGCGTGGCCCGCGCCGAAGTCCATGGCCCATGGCAGCTGGTCGGTGTGCTGCCGCTGTCCGACCCACCCCGCGAGGATGCGGAGTCCACCATCGCTACCGCCGGGCGCCTGGGTGTTTCGGTCAAGATGCTCACCGGTGACGCGTTGGCCATCGCGAAGGAGACCGCCACCGCGGTCGGGTTGGGTGCCAACATTCTCGACGCCACCGGGCTGGGCGAGGCCAAGAAGACCGAGACCACAGCGGTGGCCGAGTCCATCGAGACCGCCGACGGGTTCGCCCAAGTCTTCCCCGAGCACAAGTTCCACATCGTCGACGTGCTGCAACAACGCGGCCACATCGTCGGAATGACCGGCGACGGAGTCAACGACGCTCCGGCTCTGAAGAAGGCCGACTGCGGCATCGCCGTATCCGGCGCCACCGACGCGGCCCGCGCCGCCGCCGACATCGTGCTGCTCACCCCCGGCCTGTCGGTGATCATCGACGCGGTCAAGGAGAGCCGCAAGATCTTCCAGCGGATGAACAGCTACGCGATCTACCGCATCGCCGAAACCCTGCGCGTACTCATCTTCGTCACGCTCACGATCCTGGCCTTCGACTTCTACCCCGTGACCGCCGTGATGATCGTGATGCTCGCCCTACTCAACGACGGCGCGATCCTGTCCATCGCCTACGACAACGTCCACTACAAGGACCAGCCCGAAGCCTGGGACATGCGCCTGGTCCTAGGCATCGCCACCGTGCTGGGCATCCTCGGACCGATCGCCGCGTTCGGTCTGTTCTACCTCGGCGACCGAACCTTCGACCTCGACCACCCCCACCTGCAGACCCTGATGTACCTGATGCTGTCCGTCGCCGGTCACCTGACCATCTTCCTCACCCGGACCCGCGGCCCGTTCTGGTCCATCCGCCCCGCCCGCATCCTGCTCATCGCCGTGCTCGGCACCCAAGCACTGGCCACCCTGATCGCCGTCTACGGGATCTTCATGACCCCCCTCGGCTGGAAATGGGCGGCGTTCGTCTGGGGATACGCCCTGGTCTGGTTCCTCCTCAGCGACCGCATCAAACTGCTCGCCTACCGCATCCTCGACCCCGTCACCACCGCCGAGACGGTGTAGCCGCTCAGCCCATCAAACGGGGTCGCTGACCCCTATGCGACTGTCGCGGGGGGGTGAGCAGGCCTTCACCAAACACGAACACGCCGCGCGGAAGGCGTTGTCAAGCGACCGGCGTTCGGGGGCTCGAGAACCGAACGACACGTGCGGGTCTCGGTGTGGCCACGGCCAGTCAGCGCCTGGCGTCGCCGACGGGCTTGTTTGGCGCGAAGATGAAACCGGACCTACGAAACGCGGGTCCGGGCCATTCCGATGCCCTGAGACATACGACGAGCCCGGCAACGTCGGTAGGGCGAATCCCACCGGAGAATCGTCCGTGTTCGAGAGGCTCAGCGACTTGCTAGAAGGAGCTATGGCGCGCTCTGCGGCCGGACGAGAGCTGCAGCCGTACACCAACGATCCACTGGCTGAGCTTCGGCGGCACCTAGCGATGACGGCGGCGGCTTGCCGCGATCGCGAACCGACGCTCCTACGAGACGTGGACTTATGGGCCCGAAGAGTGGAGGCGCTTGATCTCACTCCGCGAACCTTGAGCTCCTTGCGCGACTTTGCTTCCATCGAGTCCTTGATGGCCCGTACCGGCGGCGCTTGGTGGCTGACGGGCGTCTGATCCCGCGTCTTATCGCCACGAGAAGGCGAGCGAACCTCCCGCGATCACGGCGCCGACTCCTGGCCGGCGAAGGGGGCGATCGCGCACCCGACCCGAGACCGACTCGCTGGGGCAGACTGGCCGCATGAGCGAGCATGGCGCAGCACACGAGCCCCACTCTGCTGAGGATTGGGATGAGTTCTATTCGGGCGAGCAGATCTGGAGCGGTAACCCGAATGGCGCGCTCCTCGCCGAGGTCGCGCAGCTCAGCCGGGGTCGCGCACTTGACGTGGGATGTGGCGAGGGCGCGGATGCGGTGTGGCTGGCCCGCCATGGCTGGCAGGTGACTGCGCTGGACATCTCGGCCAAGGCGGTCGAGCGCACGCAGGCATTGGCAGCCGAGGCTGGCGTGCAGGTGGAGGGTGTCGCCGCGGGACTCCTCGAAGCTCCCCTAGCGGATGCGGCGTACGACCTGGTCAGCGCGATGTATCCCTCGCTGCTGCGCACGCCGACTGCCGAGGCCGAGCAGCGGCTCCTCAACCTGGTGGCGCCCGGCGGCACGCTGTTGGTGGTCCACCACGCTGACATCGACCGCGAGCATGCCCTGGAACAGGGATACGACCCCGACGACTACGTCAGCCCCGACGATGTACGCGCTCTGGCCGTCGAGCGTGGGGGCTGGGACGTCATGACCGACGAGCATCGCGAACGCGAGAACGTGGTGGGTGCTGGCGCGGATCATCACCATGACCTGGTGGTCCGACTCGCACGAGCGCCTCTCCTTTCGTGACGTACGGCCCAGAATCGCGTCATACCGGTAACGGACGTGCCCCAAACGCACCGATGAGGGGACGTCGCGTCAGGACGACCGCGGGGCTACCGTTCTAAGCGTGATCGCCAAGCGTCTGGCAGCGGCCGCCCTCACCGGCTTACTGACAGGCGGGTGCTTTTCCGGCGCGCCGCCCAGGGCCCAGTCTTCCGAAACGCAAGGGACCAGCGGCTTCTCGGACTCCTGGCACGCGGTGACGGGCCGTGCCCTCGCTCTTCCAAGTGGAACACCTTCGTCGATCCAGGACGCCGGACCCGACCAGTTGGTGCTCATCAATTTCTGGGCCAGTTGGTGTCCGCCGTGCAAGACCGAAGTGCCCCTGCTCCAGCGGCTAAGCCAACGAGGCGATGTCCAGGTGCTCGGCGTCTCCCGCGACCTGAACCCGGCCTATGCGGCCGAGGCACTTCGCAAGGCCCAGGCCAACTACCCAGACGTCATGGACAAAGACGGCACCTACTCCGCGTCGCTCCGTGGGTTGATTCCGCTGAACGCCATCCCCGCCTCGGTCCTGGTGCAGAACGGTCGGGCCATCGCAGTCCACGCTGGACCGTTCGACAACTGGAAAGGCGTGGCGGAAGGGATCCGCAAATTCGCTGGGCATGGATGAACTCGCCCGTGCTCTAATGGGCGATGGACAAGTGGTTCGGGGGCAAGCCTGGCTTCGGCTGGTACGCCCCTGGTCCCGGCGATCCGACACCCGAGCCCTCCGACGATCCCGATTACTACACGTTGGACGGCAACGAGATTCAGGTTATGTGGGACTACGGCGTGACCGTCCCCTTGTGGAATGACGGGCTGCTTCCGGACGACCCGGACTGGTTACGTCGAGCCCTCGGCCTGAGTGACTCGATGATCGAACGTCTGACCCGTTGGGGCGAGGCAATGAATGCCCAGGATGCGCTACCCGATCCGGCATCGCCTGAGCGCCGAGCGGCACGGGAGGACCTTCGTCGGCTGGGCGGGGTACTGGCCGACGACCTGCAACGTGAGCTCGGGCCTCGGTACACAATCACGTACAGGTGGTGGTGACTACCGCACTCACATGCCGCTGTCCGCGCGCGGATCCCGTGGGCCAGGCTGTCCAAAGCGACACGCCTCACGCGGTCGTCACTGGCGTCCGACCTTGGGGCAATGAGGATCCCTAGCATGAAGACGGACCCCGAAGCATCCCCATGCCTGAGGGGGCCCAGTGCAACGCCCGCTTCGTCCCCCCGACGTGGCGGGCGTTGTCACCTCTACAACCTACGCAGGCGGAGACGTCGCACTCTCATGGCCGCTGTCAGGGCGCCTCAGGGTCCGTGCGAACCGGCTACGACAGGATCAGCCAGAGCAACGAGAACGCGAGGATGAAAGCACCGAACATCCCCGTGATCCACCGGAGCGAACGAGCCCCCGCCGGTGGGGTGACTCGCCACGCCACGACGAGCTCGATGGCGCCGAACAGAACACCGAGCCACGCCTGGCCGAGGGCCAGGACCGAGACGAAGAGCAACCCACACACAACGACGAGGCCGAAAACCAAGTTCACTGCTTGGCGGACGACCCGGCTCTCTTCGAGAGACTCTGACGACGTAGACACGGCGCGGACGGTATCAAGATCGCGGCTATGCCAAGGCATTGCCGGATGTGCAGTGAATCGCACTCACGTGCGGTCCGCGCGAGGACGACGGGTACTACGGCGAGACCACCAGAAGCGCGATCAGTCCGAGCACGCCGACAGCGATACCGATCATTCCAAGGGTTCGACCGGCTTCCACGAGCCTTCGGTGCGCCCAGCGCCCCGGCTCCGCGTCGTACTTGTGCAGTAGGCGGTTTCCGAAGATCCACGCCGCGATGCCGAACGGGAAGAACACGAAGCTGAGCAACCCCAAGACGAAGATGGTTGAGGTATCCGGGTGTGCCAGATGCTTCGAAGATCGTTGCTCCAACGCCCTGAGAGTCATGTGGGAAGTGTTCCATGCACCGCGCGAAGCGGCCAGCAAGCTTTCCCCCGGACATGCCGCTGTCCGGTCGGTCGCTCATGCCTGCGGGCGCTTCTTCGAGGTGAGCGGACGCACTTTCGTGCAGGATGGGGCAGTGGTGGAGATGGCCGGACACAGCGAGATGTCGCAGCGCGTGACGCTCGCCGAGGAGTTCTACACCGTGGTCGGTCTGACAGGCGACACTCGGCCGTTGTTCGTCTCAGATGACGCTGCTTTGTACGACATCCAACTTGAGGCCGACCAAGATGTCGTAGATCGCGTGAGGGGCTTCTACGGCGTCACGCTGGAAGTTCCTCGGGACTTCCGTCGGCCGCTCTGGCAAGTGCTCGACGACCTTCAACGGCTGAGGCGCGACCAGAACTGATCGCCCTATGCCGCTGTCCTGGCCTCCGCTCAGCCGATGAGCGTGCGGGGATGCGGTCACTGCGTCCAGGTCATGTCGATCATGTTCCCGGTTCGTGCATCGACGAACTCCCATCGAGTGCAGTCCGTGGAAGCAGCCCGTGCGGTCGGGGTTGTTGAGGCTCCAGGCATGGGCACTGGGACAATCGGGCGTGGTGCAGGAACCGGTGACGGTTTCGGTTTAGGCCGCGGGGGCCTGGGTGGGGTCGATCGTTGCCTCGTACTCGATGGGGGTCAACCCGCCGAGGGCGTCTTGGGGGCGCTGGCGGTGGTAC
>JBAUWD010000524.1:0-2209 GCA_049583575.1 Nocardioides sp. | reverse complement strand
GCCGGGTCCTCTCCGGGCCTCGCCTACCCTGGGGCGGACCGACAGGGTGGACGGGGTGACATGAGGCCGAAGCCGGCGCTGGCAGGGATCCTCGCGTCCCTGGCCCTCGCCGGGTGCGGCGCCGGCGGCTCGTCGTCACCCACCTCGGCGCCGGACGGTCCGACCGGCATCACGGCCTCCGCGCCGCACACCACCGCTCCGGGCTCCCACGCCACCCGCTCGCCGTCCGCGTCGCACTCGGCGCCGATGCAGGCGACCAAGGTGCTCGTGTTCCTGGTGGAGAACCACTCCCTCGGCGAGATGCTGGCCCAGATGCCGTGGACGGCGGCCCTGGCCCGCCGCTACGGCTACGCGACGTCGTACCACGCGATCACGCATCCCTCGCTGCCCAACTACCTCGCCATCGCGGGCGGCTCGACCTTCGGCGTCGCGGACGACGCCGACCCCTCCAGCCACCCGATCGCCGGCCACTCGGTCTTCGGCGCCGCGCTCGCCGCCGGGCACACCGCGGGCCTGTACGCCGAGGACATGCCGGGCAGCTGCGTCACCACGCCCGCGGGGCAGTACGCCGTCAAGCACAACCCCTGGGCCTACTTCGTCGACGAGCGCCCCGCCTGTCAGCAGTACGACGTACCCCTCGAGCGACTCGCTCCCGCCACCCGCGCCGGCACCCTGCCCGACGCCGGCATGGTGATCGCCAACCTCTGCGACATCGCCCACGACTGCGCGCTCGGAACCGCCGACACCTGGCTGCGCGACCACGTCGGCCCGGTGCTGGCCGGCCCCGACTTCACCAGCGGGCGACTCGTCGTCGTGATCACCGCCGACGAGGACGACCAGTCGGCGGGCAACTCCGTGCTGACCGTCGTGGCCTCGAAGGACATGCCCGCCCACCAGGTGGTGGCGAGCCCGCTGACGCACTACTCCCTGAGCCGGCTCTACGCCGAGGTCCTCGGCTTCGCACCGTTGCGCGCCGCTGCCACCGCACCTTCGCTGGCCCACGCGTTCCACCTCGCCGTCGGAGCCGGCTGACCGCCGGCGCTCTCGGCGGTTCCACCCGCGCTGGTCCGGTGCCGTACCGTTGTCGTTCGTGGCCGGTACCGACTTCGACGTGGAGCTCAAGCAGCTCCGCGCGACGATGAACACCATCGGCCAGGTGCTCGACCTCGACGGCATGCGGGCCGAGCTGGTCGAGCTCGGCGAGGCCGTCGCGGCTCCCGACCTGTGGGACGACCAGGCCAACGCCACGCGCGTCACCGGCCGGCTGTCGGCGATCCAGGGCCAGCTCGACCGCTTCACCGAGCTCGAGCAGCGCATCGACGACGTCGAGATCATGATCCAGCTCGCGCAGGAGGAGAACGACCCCGGGACCCTCGCCGAGGCCGAGGCCGAGCTGGGCAAGATCCACCAGGCCGTCGAGGCGCTCGAGGTGCGCACCCTGCTCTCCGGTGAGTACGACGCGCGCGAGGCGCTGATCACCATCCGCTCGGGCGCCGGCGGCGTCGACGCAGCCGACTTCGCCGAGATGCTGATGCGGATGTACACGCGCTGGGCCGAGCGCAACAAGTATTCCGTCGAGGTCTTCGACACCTCCTACGCCGAGGAGGCGGGTCTGAAGTCGGCCACCTTCGCCGTGCACGCGCCGTACGCCTACGGGACGCTCAGCGTCGAGGCCGGCACCCACCGGCTGGTGCGGATCAGCCCGTTCGACAACCAGGGCCGCCGGCAGACGTCGTTCGCGGCCGTCGAGGTGGTGCCGGTGCTCGAGCAGACCGACGAGATCGAGATCCCGGAGGACGAGATCCGCGTCGACGTCTACCGCTCCAGCGGACCAGGCGGCCAGAGCGTCAACACCACCGACTCGGCGGTCCGGCTCACCCACATCCCGACCGGCACGGTCGTCAGCTGCCAGAACGAGAAGTCGCAGCTGCAGAACAAGGCCAGCGCCATGGTCATCCTGAAGGCCAAGCTGCTCGCCCTGAAGAAGGCCGAGGAGCGTGCCGAGCTCGACGCCCTGCGCGGCGACGTCCAGGCCAGCTGGGGCGACCAGATGCGCAGCTACGTGCTGAACCCCTACCAGATGGTGAAGGACCTGCGGACCGAGTACGAGGTCGGCAACCCCCAGGCCGTCTTCGACGGCGAGATCGACGGCTTCCTCGAGGCCGGCATCCGCTGGCGCATGGGCGCCGAGAAGGCCGCCGCGAGCTAG
>JBAUWD010000523.1:0-24396 GCA_049583575.1 Nocardioides sp. | reverse complement strand
GCAGCGCCACGGTGTCGCCGCGGGCCGCGAACAGCCGCGCCGTCGCACGGCCGATGCCGCCGGAGGCGCCGGTCACGACGACGACGCGGGGTTGGTCAGTGGTCCTGCTCATCTGGTCTCCCATCGGTGTCGGTGGTCAGGGTGTGGGCGGTCTCGATCAAGAGGGCGTGGACGAAGGCCTGCGGGAGGTTGCCGCGCAGCTGGCGCTGGACGACGTCGAACTCCTCGGTGAAGAGGCCCGGCGGCCCGAGCGCGCCGCGGTTGCGCTCGAACCAGCGCACGGCGCCGTAGGCGTCGCCCTGCTGGTGCGAGGCCAGCGCCATGTGGAACCCGCTCAGCAGGAAGGCTCCCTCGGCCTCGTGCAGCGGCCCGGGCTCCTGGCGGAACCGGTAGACGTAGCCGTCGGAGGTCAGGTCGTCGATCACGCCGTGCCAGGTGGCCACGGTCCGGGGGTCGTCGGCGGGTACGGCGCCCCGCAGCCCCGGCAGGAGCAGCGCCGCGTCGACCAGAGGGTCGTCCGGGGCACGCTGCCAGCGACCGTCGGGGTGCACGCAGTCCCGCGAGGTGTCGGCCACGATCCGGTCGGCGAGTGCGGTCCACTCGGCCGCCCGGTCCTGACGCCTGGCCGCGACGGCCCGGAGCCCGGCGGCGCAGGACAGCCGGGAGTGGGTCCAGCGCCGGTCCTCGAGCTCCCAGATCCCGGCATCGGGCTCGGCGTACCGCTGCCGGATCCCCTCGACCGCCGCCTCGGCGGCGCGCCAGCCGTCCGCGTCCAGCACGTCGAGCCGGTCGGCGGCGGCCAGCAGCAGCAGCGACTCCCCGAAGGCGTCGAGCTGGAACTGCTCACGGACCCGGTTCCCCACGTGGAGCTCGGGGGCACCGGGGTAGCCAGGAAGGTCCAGGTCGCGCTGCCCCGGCACCGGGTCACCGTCGGTGGTGTACGCCGGCACCAGCCGAGAGCCGTCGTCCAGCAGCCGGTCGCGGACGAACGTCACAGCGCTGTCGAGGAGGTCGCCACCGCCGGCGGCCGCGACGGCCTGACCGGTGAAGCACTGGTCCCGGATCCAGGCGTAGCGGTAGTCGTAGTCGCGTCCTTGCTCGGCCCGCTCGGGCAGCGAGGTCGTCGCGGCGGCCACCATGGCGCCGTCCCGGCTGGTCAGGCCGCGCAGCACGGCCCAGGAGTGCTCGACGTCCCGCGGTGCGAGGCTGTCCGGGAGCCGCGGCACGCTGCGCCGCCACGCCTCCTCGGTCAGGTGCCAGGCGCGGTCGGGATCGGGCGGTACGTCGTCCAGGGGCACGCGGGAGATCTCGAGCACCAGGTCCTGGTGCTCGCCCGGCGGCAGCTCCAGCTCGAGGTACGCCGACCCGTCGCGGCCGACCTCGACCGGCTGGTCGGGGCGCAGACCGCTCCACCGCACCCGCAGCTCGCCGGTGCGGCCCGCCCAGACGGCGTCGTCGCCACGCCGCAGTCTCATCCGCTCGGATCCGAAGCCGGCCCGGCAGTCGAGGAGGACGGCGACGCGAGCCGGTCCGCGCACCGCACGGACCCGGCGCAGCAGCACCAGCCGCTCCCGGTCGCCGGGGAAGGCCAGCGCCTCCCGCGACTCCACGACGTCGGGCCCGACCACCCAGCGACTCCGCCAGATCAGGCTGGCGGCCTCGTAGCTGCCGCCCCAGACGAAACGGTCGGTGGCCGGGCGCACGACGTACGTGCCCTTCCCGCCGAGGAGGTCGCTGAACACCGCGTCGTCGTGCCAGTGCGGGGCGCAGAGGAAGGCGACGTCGCCGCGGGGCCCGATCAGCGCACCCCGTTCGCCGTCGGCGAGCAGGGCGTACTGGCGGAGCGGCTCCGGCGGCGTCGCCAGCCTCGGCTCGGTCATCGATCCTCCTGGTGGCATCGGGTCTCAGGCGACGCGGTACGCCGTCAGGTCGGCATCGCGGACGGCCAGGCCGTGACCGGGCGACCCGGTCGGAGCGACCGCGCCTTCCCGCGGCGACGCGAAGCCCTCGAGGAACCTGCTCTCGATCCGGACGTGGTCGTGGAACCACTCGAGGTGGCGCAGGTTGGGCGTCGCCATGGCGACCGGTGAGTGCAGGGACGGCGCGCAGTGACCGGACACCTCGAGTGCGTACGACGCGGCGAGGGCCGCGATCCGTCGCCACTCGGTGTACCCGCCGCAACGCGTCACGTCGACCTGCACGCAGTCGACGGTGTCGGCGGCGAGCAGGTGGGCGAAGTAGGCGAGGGAGTCGCCGTACTCCCCCGCGGTGACGTCGGCGTCGGTGGCCGCGCGCACCCGGCGCAGGCCGAGATGGTCGTCGGAGCTGACCGGCTCCTCGAACCAGCTGACCCCGAGCTCGTCGAGACGCCGGGCGACCCGCACGGCGTGCGACGTGTCGTACCCTCCGTTGGCGTCGACGAAGAGCTCGACGTCCGGTCCGACGACCTGACGGGCCAGGGTCACACGGTCGAGGTCACGTCTGACGCTCGTGCCCCAGGACTCGCCGATCTTGAGCTTGACCCGCGGGATGCCCTGCCCGACCCAGCCCAGCAGCTGCTCGCGCAGCTGCTCCTCCGTGTCGGTCGTGAACCCGCCGCTGCCGTAGACCGGGACCTCGTCCCGGACGCTGCCGAGCAGCCGGTGCAGCGGTACGTCGAGGAGCCGCGCGGCGAGGTCCCAGAGGGCGGTGTCGACCGCCGAGATCGCCATGCCGACCAGGCCCGGGCGTCCCGCGTTCCGCACGGCGCGCACCATCGCCTCCCAGGATCTGGCGGGGTCGAGAGCGGGCCGCCCGCTCACCTGCGGCGCCAGCAGGTCGCGGACGACGTACACGGCGGCGGACGGGGCGTAGGTCCAGCCGACGCCCTCGGGCAGCCGGCGGTCGCCGGTGCCGACCCGGACCAGCACCCAGGTCGTGGAGTCCCACGTCAGGGTGCCGTCGCCCTCCGGTCGCTCGGTGGGGATGGTGTACGCCGCCGCGTCGACCTGGGTGACCGCGACGTCGGGACGAGTGGACGCCTCAGTGGTCATCATGGGGGTGCGGCAGGAGCTCCTGGGCCTTGGTCCTGATCCCCTCCTTGATCACGCCCCAGCGCGACGTGTCGCCCTTGATCAGTGCCTGCGCCAGGTCCGTCATCTGCTCGAGGGTCGAGTGCGGCGGGATGGGCGGCACGTCGGGGTCGCAGTGGACGTCGAGCACGAAGGGCCGATCGGCGGACAGCGCCTGCCTCCAGGCGTCCTCCAGATGCTCGGGGTCGGTGACGGTGACGGATCCGAGCCCGATCGAGGCCGCGAAGTCGGCGTACGACGTGTCGGGCAGGGCCTGCGACTCCACGAACTTCGGCGTCCCGCCCATGGCCCTCAGCTCCCACGTGACCTGGTTGAGGTCGTTGTTGTGCAGGACCGCGACCACCAGCCGCGGATCGCTCCACTCCCGGTGGTAGCGGGCGATCGTGAGCAGCTCGGCCAGGCCGTTCATCTGCATGGCGCCGTCGCCCTCGAAGGCGATGGCGGGCCGGTCGGGGTGGGCGAACTTCGCGCCGATCGCGTACGGGACGGCCGGGCCCATCGTGGCCAGGGTCCCCGACAGGGTGCCGCGCATCGTCCCGTGCATCCGGACCTGGCGCGCGTACCAGTTGGCGGCCGACCCGCTGTCGGCAGCGATCATGCTGTCGGCCGGCGCCTGCTTGCTGAACTCGCTGAAGATCCGCATCGGGTTGACCGGCTTCGCCGCGACGTGGGCCTCGGCCTCCATCACCTCCCACCAGCGGACGACCTTGGCCTCGAGGTCCTCACGCCAGCCGCGGTCCTCCTTGCGCTGGAGCAGCGGGATCAGGGCCTGCAGGGTGCGCCGGGCGTCGCCGACGAGGTTGAGCTCGTAGGGGTAGCGCATCCCGATCAGGCTGCCGTCGATGTCGATCTGGACGGCGCGGGCCTGGTCGAGATCCGGCAGGAACTGCGTGTACGGGAAGTTGGAGCCGACCGTGAGCAGCGTGTCGCAGTCCTGCATCATCTCGTAGCTGGGACGGGTGCCCAGGAGGCCGATCGAGCCGGTCACGAACGGCAGCTCGTCGCCGAGCACGTCCTTGCCGAGCAGGGCCTTCGCCACACCGGCGCCCAGCAGGTCGGCCACCTCCTCCAGCTCGGCAGCCGCGCCGCGAGCGCCCTGCCCCACCAGCATGGCGACCTTCGTGCCGGCGTTCAGCAGCTCCGCGGCGGCATGGAGCGCCGCGTCGTCGGGGTCGACGGAGGGCCGGCTCAGCCCGAGGCTGGACGGCACCATCTTGAACTCGTGGGTGGGCGCGGCGTACTCGAGCTCCTGTACGTCGTTCGGGATGATGATCGCGGTCGGCGCCTGCCGGCTCATCGCGATCCTGATCGCGCGGTCGAGCACGTTGGGGACCTGCTCGGGCACCGTCACCATCTGGACGTACTCGCTGGCGACGTCCTTGAACAGGCTCAGCAGGTCGACCTCCTGCTGGTAGCTGCCACCCATCGCGGTGCGGTTGGTCTGACCGACGATGGCCACGACGGGCACGTGGTCGAGCTTGGCGTCGTAGAGACCGTTCAGGAGGTGGATCGCCCCGGGCCCGGACGTGGCCAGGCAGATCGCCGGCCGGTCGCCGAACTTGGCGTACCCGACGGCCTCGAAGGCGGCCATCTCCTCGTGCCGCGCCTGGATGAACCGCGGCTGGTCGTCGGCGCGGGAGAAGGCACCCAGGATCCCGTTGATGCCGTCGCCGGGATAGCCGAAGACCTGCTCCACCCCCCATTCGCGGAGTCGTTCGAGCAGCCGGTCGGCCACGGTGGTGGTCATGATGTTCCTCCTCGGGACGGGGACATGGACTGGTCGTGCAGCAGGCCGGCCAGGAGCTCGGCGAGGTGGATGCCCTCGCGGCCGCCGCTGTCGAGGTCGTGGATCTGGGTGCGGCAGGAGAAGCCGTCGGCGAGGACGACGGTGTCGTCGTCCGCCTCCCGGATGCGGGGCAGCAGGGTCTGCTCGGCCAGGGCCCGGCTGACGTCGCCGTGCCCGGCGGTGAAGCCGAAGTTGCCGGCGAGGCCGCAGCAGCCCGAGTCGAGACGTTCGACATCGACTCCCGCTCGTTCGAGCAACCGGCGGTCGGCGTCCCACTCGAGGACGGCGTGCTGGTGGCAGTGCACCTGCGCCAGCGCCGACACGTCGTACGGCGCGCGCGGGGGCGACCAGCCGTCGGTGTGCTCGGTCAGCAGCTCGGCCAGCGTGACGGTGTGGTCCTTCAGGCGATGGGCGTCCTGGTCGTCGGGGAAGAGCTCGTGCAGGTCGGAGCGGAAGACCGCCGTACAGCTCGGCTCGAGCCCGAGGACCAGCCCGCCCTCGCGGACATGGGGCGCGAGCCACCGGACGGTCCGCTTCAGGACGCGGCGGGCGATGTTCAGCTGGCCCGTCGAGATCCAGGTCAGCCCGCAGCACAGTGGCCGGGTCGGGATCGTCACCGCCCATCCGGCGCTCTCCAGCACCTCGACCGCGGCCCGCCCGATCTCGGGGTGGAAGTGGTTGGTGAAGCTGTCCGGCCAGAGCAGCACCGTGCCGCGGGACGCCGGACGGTGGACATCCGCCGCTCCCGAGACGCGGCGGAGCCACCACTGCTGGAGGGTCTCCCGGGCGAACTGCGGCACGGGCCGGTCCTCCAGCCCGGCGAGTCGGGTGAGACCGCGCGCGGCGACACGGCGCGAGGTCACGGCGTTGACGACGGGCGCGCTCCGGGTGAGCGCGACAGCGGCGGCGGCGGCCGGCAGCCACCCCGTCGCGTAGTCGGCGCGGGGGCGGAGCCGGTGCCGGTAGTGCTGGGCGAGGAACTCCGCCTTGTACGTCGCCATGTCCACGTTGGCGGGACAGTCGGTCTTGCAGCCCTTGCAGGCCAGGCAGAGGTCGAGCGCGTCGCGGACCTCGGTCGACCGCCAGCCGTCCTGCACCGGTCCGTCGTGGTGGCCGTCGAGCATCTCGAACAGGAGCCGGGCGCGGCCGCGGGTGGAGTGCTCCTCCTCGTGGGTCACCTGGTACGACGGGCACATCACGGTGCCCCCGTCGTTCTCGTGCTTGCGGCACTTGCCCACCCCGACGCAGCGGTTGGCGGCCTGCCGGAACGAGCCGCCGTCGTCGGGGTAGGCGAAGAACAGCGGCTTCAGGTCACGGGGTGCCCAGTGACCGCCGAGCCGCAGGTGCCGGTCGAGCGGCGCGGGGCGGACGACCTTGCCCGGGTTCATCCGGTCGCGGGGGTCGAAGAGTGCCTTGACGTCCTCGAAGAGCCCGACGACGTCCTCGCCGAACATCCGGGCCAGGAGCTCGCCGCGGCTCTGCCCGTCCCCGTGCTCGCCGGAGAGCGAGCCGCCGTACGACGTGACCAGGTCGGCGGCGCGCTCCATGAACCGGCGGTACGTCGCGACCCCCTCGGTGCTGTAGAGGTCGAAGGGGATGCGGGTGTGCACACAGCCCTGCCCGAAGTGCCCGTAGAGGCTCGGCCCGACGTCGGAGGCGTAGCCGAACTCCTCGTAGAGCCGGCGCAGGTCACGCAGGTAGTCGCCCAGCCGGTCGACCGGGACCGCCGAGTCCTCCCAGCCCTCCCAGGTGTCCGGGCGACCTGGCAGGTGCGCGGTCGCCCCCAGTCCCGCCTCGCGCACCTGCCAGAGCTCGTCCTCGCGCTCGGGGTCGTCCATGAACGCGACGTCGGGGTCGTGCTCGGTCTCCCCCAACGCGTCGAGCATCGCGTGCGCGCGCCGGTCGGCGTCCTCGGTGGTCTCCCCGCCGAACTGGACCATGAGGTAGCCGGTCCCCTGGGGCAGCTCCTCGAGCGCCTGCTGGTTCATGCCCTTGATCCGCTCGTCGCGGATCAGGTAGTGGTCGACGCCCTCGAGCGCGATCGGCTGGTGCTCGACGATCTTCGGCACCGCGTCGGCGGCCCTGCCGATGTTCTCGAACCCGAGCACGACCAGGGTCCGGTGCTCGACGACCGGCACGAGCTCGAGCTCGGCCCGCAGCACCGTGACCAGCGTGGACTCGCTGCCGACGAGGAACCCGGCCAGGTCGAAGCCGTGCTCGGGGAGCAGCGAGTCCATGTTGTAGCCCGAGACGCGGCGCGGGATGTCGGGGTAGCGGCTGCGGATGAGGTCGGCGTGCTCGTCGCGGAGCCGCCGCAGGAAGCGGTAGATGTGGGCACGCCGGTCGCCGCGGCGCTCGATCTCGGCGTACGCCTCGTCGGTGGTCGGACCCACGGTGAGGCGGGTCCCGTCGTACAGCAGCACCTCGAGCGAGGCGATGTTGTCGACGACCTTGCCGGTGCGCTGGGCCGTCGCGCCGCAGGAGTTGTTGCCGATCATCCCGCCCAGCGTGCAGTTCTGGTGGGTGGCGGGCTCGGGCCCGAAGCGCAGGCCCGTGCCGGCGAGGTGGCGGTTGAGCTCGTCGAGCACGATGCCGGGCTCGACGACGCAGCGTCGCCGCTCGGCGTCCACCGAGACCACACGATGGCAGTACTTGGAGAAGTCGAGGACGACCGCCTCGTTGGTGCACTGGCCGGCCAGGCTGGTCCCTCCGCCACGGTTGACGACCGGCAGGTCGTGCTCGCAGCAGACCGCGACCGCCTCGACGGCGGCCTCCACGGTGCGCGGCGCCACGACGCCGAGCGGTACCTGGCGGAAGTTCGAGGCGTCCGTGGAGTACGCCGCGCGGGAGCCGTCGTCGAAACGCACCTCGCCGTCCACCCGCTCGCGCAGGGCGGCGACGGCCTCGTGCAGCGCACCGCGCACCGAGGTGGTTCGTGCCAGCGTCATCCCAGGGCTCCCTCCCGGACACCAGTACCCGGACCTCCGAGAGGTACCCCGTCACGCCAGATGTATGCGCAGGAGCATGTACCCTGGTGAGGGTGCCGGAGAGCGAGCGGGAACGGCTGCTGGACGCGGTGACCGCATCCAGCGCTGCCCTGGTCGCCATCGCGGTCCGATCGGTGGCGGCCGGCAGGGTGCCGGTCACGGTCTCCCAGCACCGGGTCCTGGTGCTGCTGGAGCAGCACGGCACGCTGTCGGTGACCGCGCTGGCCCGGCACCTGGGGGTCGACCAGTCCAATGCCAGCCGGCACTGTTCCCGGCTGGTCCGGGCCGGCCTGGTCCACCGCGGCCGCGACGCCCAGGACGGGCGAGCCGTCGAGCTACGCCTCACCCCCGCCGGTCGGCACCAGGTGCGGGCGGTCCTCGCCGCCCGCCGTCAGGAGGTCGAACGCGTGTTGAGGGGGTTGCCGGACGCAGCCGTGCGCGAGGTGGCCGGCGCGCTCGAGCTGTTCCGCCGGGCGGCCGACCAGGCGACCGAGGAGCTCGACAGCGTGGCCGCTCCGCCCTCGCGCAGCTGAGCTCGGCACGGACCCGGGCCGAGGTCAGCTGACGTGTTCGCAGTCGGACCCGTCGATGATCTCGACGCTGATGCACGTGTCGTCCCCGCCCAACATGCCCAGGGAGTGGTCGGTGCCGGGTCCACCGTCGAACACGTCGTCGCCGTCGGTGCCCCGGAAGGTGTCGTCGCCGGCGAGGCCGTCGAAGGTGACCGGGGAGGTGCTGTCCGGATCCCCGGACAGCACGTCGTCGCCCGGGCCGCCGGTCACGGTCCACGCCGTCCCGCTCGTCGCGAGGACCGCTCGGTGGATCGGCACCACCAGTGAGATCGGGTGGCCGAGGGTGAACGTCATCGCGCCCGTGGACATGTTCCAGACGCCGGTCGAGGCGGCCCCGCTGCGGTTGATCCGGTCGGAGTTCACCTGGACGGTGTCGGTGCCACGTCCGCCCTTCCACACCTGGGGTCCGGACGTGTCCGCGATCTCGGCCCAGATGTGGTCGTCACCGGCACCCCCGAGGATCACGTCGTTGCCGCCGTTCCCCGCCTCGATGAGGTCGTTCCCCTTGCCACCGGACAGGTGGTCCTGGCCCCGCATCGACACGATGTGGTCCCTGCCGCGCCCGGCCCACACCCGGTCCGCGTCTCCGCCCGCTCCGCGCGGTCCGCCCGACATGGGGTCCACCTGGATGTAGTCGTTGCCACCGCGCGCGCGTACGACGTCGGGGCCGGCGCCCGTGTAGATCCGGTCGCGGCGGTTGGTCCCCACGACGACGTCGCCGTGCGCCGAGCCGACCACGGTGAACGTCCGCCCGGCGAGGCTGTCGACGCCTTCGCCACGCGCGGTGCCCCGACGCAGGTCGATGTGGACGCCGTGCGCGGACCCGTCCCACGAGTAGACGTCGGGAACGACGAGATCGGCAGGACGCCGGTCCATCCCGCCGTCGAGGTGGTCGGCGCCGGGGCCGCCACGCAGCGTGTCGCCGACCCTCTCGGTGCCGTCCTCCTGGGCGCTGTGCAGGCGGTCGCGCTCGCCGTAGAGCCGGTCGTCGCCGGCGCCGCCGTAGAGACGGTCGGCACCGGACCCGCCACACACCAGGTCGTCGCCGCCCCCTCCGTAGATGGTGTCGTTGCCGCCGAGTCCGTTGATGACGTCTCGGCCCGGCGTGCCGTGGATGACCTCCGATGCGGAGGTCCCCACGATGGTGGCCCTGACCCCATGACAGGTCACCGACGCGGCACGCGCGGGAGCGGCGGGCCCGAGAACTGCGACCGCGGAACCGACCGCGAGCGTCACTGCGAACGCACCCACTCGCCTCGAGAACCCCTCCGCCTGTCTGCACCCCCGGTGTGACGTGGGGCCTCGGTAGGTACGCCGGGCCATGGTCTCGCGAACCAGCAGTGACACAGTGGACTCCTTCCATCGGTTCCTGCCTGGTCCGATGCACCGAACGGCACCGAGGTTCGGTGAGCACGGCGAACGCCGGCGGGCTCACCGCGTGCGCGGCGCGCCGAGAGGAGGTTCCGTCGCCTCCGGCCGGGCGTGCATCGGCGGCCGGTCAGGAGCCCGGAGTCAGGCCCGAGGTGCCGAGGAGCGGGACTCCGCAGACGCGGCCATGGCCGGCGTGCCGTCGAGGTCGCGCCCGGGCAGGGCCACCGGCAGAGCCATCTCGAAGACCGTGCCACCACCCTCGCGACCTCGGACCCTGACCGTGCCGGCGTGCCCGTCGGTGATCGCCTTGACGATGGCGAGACCGAGGCCGGCTCCCCTGGGACGGGTCCCGCTCCCGTGGCTGAACCGCTCGAACACGGACGCGGTCATCGAGGACGGGATCCCGGGTCCGCGGTCGGACACCGCGATCACGTAGTGGTCGGCTCGCCGTCCTGAGGACACCTCGACCGACGTGCCGGGAGGGCAGTGGACGACGGCGTTCCCGATCATCTCGTCGAGGGCCTCGGCCACGCGGGCCGGGTCCACGGACATCACCTCGTCCTCCACGACACCGACCGTGACGGACGGGTGTGTGGCCATCCATCGGGTGGCCGTGCTCGTCACGAGGTCCCCGATCGCGACCTCCACCGGGTAGAGGAAGTCGGGTTGCTCGCTCTTGGCCAGACGCAGGAACCGGTCCGTGATGTTCTTGAGCCGGCTCAGCTCGTCGACGACGACGCGGGCGTCACCCACCGGCTCGGGATCGGTGACCGTGCGCTGCAGCAGCTCGGCATGGCCCAGAGCGATCGTGAGTGGCGTGCGCAGCGCGTGCGAGGCGTTCTGCACGAGGGTCCGGCTCTGCTCCACGAGGGCGAGGTTCTGCTCCGCTATCCGCTCGGTCTCCTGCTGGGCGGCCACTCTGCGCTGGACGTAGAGGACCATCACGAGGAAGACCGCCGACATCAACGGGATCTCGGTGAGCTCGTCGGGCTCCTGGTAGCCCCGGACGACGTCGTCCAGCAGGGTCGCCCCGGTCAGGACGACGATCACGGACAGCGAGATGATGGTGACCTTCATGCTCCACACCCGCCAGCCGTACATCAGCGAGACGCCGATCCAGATGAAGTGGAACGGCACGGTGGCCCACGTGCGGAGCATGAACATGCCCCACGCGTTGACCGCGACGAAGCACCACCACAGGATGTCGACCCAGTGTTCGCGCCAGAGCGGGACGGTACGACGCGCGGCGCCGATCGACGCCTCAGAGATCGACGCCATACCCGACTCCGCGCACCGTGGAGATGGCGGTCGGACCCAGCTTCTTGCGGATCCGCCGTACGTAGACGTCGACGACGTTGGTCTCGGGGTCGAAGTCGTAGCCCCACACCTCCGAGAGGAGTCGCTGCTTCGAGACGCTCTCGCCGGCGTGCTGGACCAGCTCGCCCAGCAGCGCCGACTCGCGCCGGGTCAGCAGCACCGTTCTCGTCGGCGTGGTCACCTCGTGACGGACGGGATCGAGGGCGAAGCGACGGGTCCGCATCACGTAGCCGTCGTTGCCGGAATGTGCTCGCATCCTCGCGCGGACCCGGGCCAGCAGCTCGTTGAGTGCGAACGGCTTGCCCAGGTAGTCGACCGCACCCAGGTCCAGTGCGCGCACCTTGGAGCTGGTGTCGGTCAGGCACGAGAGGACCAGCACCGCCTGGTCCGGCTTGTGGTGTAGCAGTCGCTTCAGGACCGTCATGCCGTCGACCCTCGGCATCACCAGATCCAGGATGACCAGCCGATACGGCTTCGAGACCGCCAGGCGGTAGCCCTCCGCGCCACCGTCGGCACTGTCGACGTCGATACCCTCGGACCGCAGTGCCCGCGAGACGAAATTGAGGACGCCAGGCTCGTCGTCGACCACCAGGATCCGATCCCGGGACATGACCACCCCACAGTCCCCCGAGAAGAAAACCTCGGCAGTCTAGCCCCTGTTCGGCGCCCGTCACGTGGTGAAAATCGGGGAACCGTCCGGGCCGGGCGGGGTCCGTCCCCCAGGGCCCGCGCCGCCTCAGCCGCCGAGATCGCTGGGAATGCCCGCCAGCCCGGCGGCCAACGACGTCGCCGGCGACCGCCATTCACCGTCTCCCGGCCCGGGCCTCCAGACGTGCGCCACCGGCCCGTGCCGGAGGAGGAGGTAGCTCCGCACGGTGACGAGCTCGACGAAGTGGCCGAGGTCGTCTCCTCCCAGATCGTCTCGACGTACGGCGCAGAGGAACCATCCGGTGGGGTGCGAGCGCGCCATCAGGATCCCGTCCAGCTCAGTTCCGCTCGCCCCCGGGTCGATCTCCCGGACCAACCTGACGATCGTCCTCGCGTCCGCAGCGAAGATCTGGGTGGTCGCGGCCAGCTCCCATCGCGGGTCGGCTCCTCGAGCATTGCGGCGGAACATCATCGACTTCCCGTTCGCGGGTGTGGCTCTCCACGCAAGTGGCCCACTCCGTGTCCTCGCCATGAAGAACGTGAGAGCGGGCTGGGAGGTTCACAGCAGGGTGGGCCGATGCCCCTGTGGACCGCGGCCCGGCAGCGGCAGCGACCTGCGAGCTCCGCGGTCGGATACCCGGCCGGCACCGGCCTGACATGAAGAAATTGTCATCTACGGGCGTGGCGACCGGAAGATCGTTGACACACGACAACCTCTGCGTCTAAACACATCGTGGATCGAGGGAGCCGTGAGGTATCCATGAACGCCAGAAGGCTCGTCGGCCCGATCGGGACCGTTCTCCTCGGGGGGGCATTCGTCTCGGCCTTGGGCCTGTTGCTGCACCAGAACCTCAGCCCCGCTGTGGCGGTGCGGGTCGAATCAGCCAACCCCCCGAGCGCGACCGAGCAGCACCACGTGTTCGTGCACCTGTCGACGTACCCGGACAGCATGGCCGGCGAGCACGGGAAGAACGGTGGGAAGAACCCCGACTGGGTGAGCTACGGGCCCGCGACGAACATCACCGTGCCGGCACACTCCCTGGTCACGGTGACGATCAGTCAGTACGACGGTGGCGAGGCGATCACGAACCCGTGGTTCGCGAAGGTCCACGGCACCATCGGCGGCACCGAGACGGTCAACGGCAAGCCGGTCACCCGGGTCGATCCGGAGACGGTCGGTCACACCTGGACGCTGCACGCGGCTCCGACGGCGCAGGACCCGCTCTTCGTGAGCGCTCCGCTGCCCGCCGTGCCGGACGACGCACCGCCGGCGCCCGGTAGCGACTACCCCAAGCCGAACGTGGTCACGTTCTCGTTCCACACCTTGGGGCCGGGCAAGTACATCTGGAACTGCGAGTTCCCGTGTGGCGACGGCACCTACGCCAAGTTCGGGGGCCCCATGTCCACGCGGGGCTACATGTCAGGGACGTTCACCGTCTCCTGACGGCGAGATCGGGAGGGCGCTGTGTCGGTCGAAACCACCTCGGCAGGACGACGGGACGATCAACCCCCCGTCGACCGGAGGATGCTGCTGGTCCTGTGGGCCGTCTTCACCGTCGCCGGCGTGGTGTTCGCGCTGATCGTCCCCGGGCAGCTCATGGGTCCGTCGGCGAGCAACACGATGACCGAGGTGGAGCGGACGTTCATCGTGTTCTCGGTCGCGTCGGCACCCGTCGCCGCCGCGGTGTGGGCGGTGGCGGTGTACAGCCTGATGGCCTGGCGGCGGCGGGGTGACTGGACGGAGGGAGATCCCGACGGACCCGCCCTCCGGGGCCACGGGTTGACGACCGGACTCTGGATGTTCATCTCCTCGGCCCTGTGCCTGTTCCTCCTCATCTGGGGACTCGCCGCCCTGAGCAAGGTCGACTCGGCGGCGGCGTCCTCCCCGAACCCCCTCGTCGTGGACGTCACGGGCCAGCAGTGGGTGTGGACCTTCAGCTACCCGGGTCAGGGAGTGGAGTCCGACCAGCTGGTCCTCCCGCTCGACCGACCGGTCGTCTTCGAGGTCACCAGCGACGACGTCATCCACTCCTTCTGGGTACCGGAGATGGGTATCAAGGTCGACGCGAACCCCGGGATGACGACGTCCACGTCGACGGTGCCGGACCGGCTCGGCGTCTACCACGTGCGGTGCGCCGAGCTGTGCGGCCTGCTCCATGCCGACATGGAGACCGACGCCACCGTCATGTCGACCGACGACTTCGACACCTGGGTGGCCGGCCAGGGAGGCCACGCATGACCGAGAACAGGGAGGTCCGGTCATGACGACCGCGGACGTCTTCAAGACCGATCCGTCGCCGGTCGCGCCCACGGGCGGTGTCATGCGCCGGCTCAACATGGGGACCGGCATCGTGGCCGGCGTCGTACTGGCAGTTGTCGCCAACCGCCTGACGCTCCACTTCGCCGACCCCAGCGTGCACGTTCACGAGGCCGACGCGCGAGCGGTGTTCACGATGCTCGGCTGGGTGGTCGGGTTCCTGCTCGGGATAGGTGCCTTCACCGGCCCCTTCCGGTGGCTGCTCGGCCGGGATCTCACCCACGCCGACGAGCTGTTCCTGGCGGGCAAGGACCAGGGGGTAGGGCGGTACTTCAGGTTCACCACCGACCACAAGGTCGTGGGCATCCAGTACCTCGTGCTGGTCATGGTGATGCTCGGCGCCGGTGGCTCCATGGCGATGCTGATCCGCACCGACCTCATCTCACCGAACAGCGGCTTCCTCGGACCTCAGACGTACAACTCCCTCGTGGGTCTGCACGGCCTGACCATGATCCTCGCGACGATCATCATGGTGACCGGGCCGTTCGGGAACTTCGTGGTGCCGCTGATGATCGGCGCGCGCGACATGGCCTTCCCTCGGCTGAACGCGCTCAGCCTCTGGCTCCTCGTGGCGATGCTGCCGACCCTGTACTCCGCGGCGTTCCTGGGCGGCATCCCCATGGGTTGGGTGGGCTACACGCCGATCGCCGACCAGGGGCCCACGGGCGTCGACGCCTACATGATGGCGATCCTCGTCTTCGCCGTGTCCACCGCCGTGGCCGGCATGAACATCACCACCACGATCGTGACGATGCGCGCGCGCGGCATGACCTGGACCCGGACGCCGATCTTCGTGTACGGCGTGCTGGCCAGCGTGGTCCTCGCACTGCCGGCCTTCCCGATGTTCATGGCCGCCGAGGTGCTGCTGCTGGTCGACCGGGTGATGGGCGGCGGCTTCTACGTGCCCAACCGCGGCGGGCAGCCCTGGCTCTACCAGAACCTCTTCTGGCTGATGGGTCACCCGGAGGTCTACGTCATCCTCATCCCTGCGGTCGTCGCGCTCATGGAGCTGACGGCGGTGTTCTCGCGCAAGCCGCTCTACAGCTTCCGGATCGCGGTCCTCTCGATCGTCGCCATCGTCGGCCTGAGCGTGACCGTGTGGGCGCACCACATGTTCGCCTCCGGATGGGCGCCGGACCTCAACGGCCCCTTCATGCTCACCACGGAGCTGATCTCGATACCGACCGGAGGCCTGTTCCTGGTCACGCTCGGCACCATGTGGCGGGGCCGGATCTGGACGACGTTCCCGATGATGTGCACCTACGCGATGCTCTGGAACTTCATCATCGGCGGCATCACCGGCATCTACCTGTCCGACGTACCACTGGACTACCAGCTGCACGGGTCGATGTTCGTCACGGCGCACTTCCACTACACGCTCATGGGTGCCGGCCTGACCGGCGCGATGGGCGCCCTGGGCTACTGGTTCCCGAAGATGACCGGCCGGATGCTCGGCAGGACCTCCTCGTTCGTCTCGTTCTGGCTGGTCCAGATCGGCTTCAACGTGACGTTCCTGGGCATGTTCATGGTCGGTCTGCAGGGCCAGCCGCGTCGCGTCGTGCACTACGACGCGAGCCTGCACACGGGCAACCTGATCTCGACGCTGGGTGCCTACTGCATCGGGGTCGGGATGCTGGTGCTGCTCTACGACGTGGTCCACTCGTGGGCCTTCGGCGAGGTCGCGACGATGAACCCCTGGGGCGCCAAGACGTTGGAGTGGACGGTCCCCAACCCGATCCCCCTGGAGAACTTCGCCGTGCTCCCTGTCGTCACCGAGGACGCCTACGGGTACGGCGAGGAGGCTCTGCCCGAACGAGAACCGGCCCCGGTGGCGGCAGGAGCTGCCGCGGACGCCGGTGACGGCGGAGCGGGAGCACCGGCATGAGCACGGAGTCGCTGGTCAACAAGGAGGCCTTCGCCGAGGAGGAGCCCCACGAGTTCGGTGAGCGCTGGCGCGTCGGCGCACTCCTGCTCATCTCCGCCGACGTCGCGTTCGTGGTCGCCGTGTCGTTCAGCTACCTGTACCTGCGCGCCATCGACACCCAACGCTCCTTCCACCCCGGCGGCACCGGGGTCGCGTCGTTGTGGTGGCCCTGGGTCATTGCCGCGGTGATGGTGGCGTCCGCCCTCGTCTACCGGACCGGGCTCCGGGAGCACGAGCCCGGGCGCCGCCAGTTCGTGGGTGGCGCGGCGATCGCCCTGGCGGGAACGTGCCTCGCGTTGGTGCTGACCATCGTGCAGATGTACCAGTTCCCGTTCACGGTCAGCGACAACGCCTACTCCGCCGCGGTGTGGGTGCTCGCCGCCAGCACCGTCTTCCACCTCGTGATCACGGTGTTCCTCGGACTGGGTATCACGATCCGGTTGCAGCGTCGGGTGACCCGCGGCGCTCGGGACTGGCACGTCCGCATCGTCGGCATCTGGTACACGTGGGTGTGCATCGCCGCGGTCGTCGGAGCCCTGACCCTGTCGGTGGCCAACTCCACCGTCGGCTGCCCGCTGCCCAAGGATCAGCCGGATCCGGGTGCCCGATCGGTGCTGGTCTCCTCATGCCCCAGCTCCTCGAGGTAGCGCTGCCAGGCCAGCAGCCCGGGGTCGTCGTCCGGAATCGCGCCCGGCTCACCGCCAGGACGTGGTGGCGCCGGCCTGCGTACGGGCCGCTCCGTCATCAGATGCCACCACATGAACGCGAAGAGCGCGGCGAACGCCGGCCACTCGAAGGTGTAGACCCAGGCGATCTCGCGTCCGCCCCGAGCTCGCCCGAGCTCGAACCATCCGGCGCCCAGACACACGACGATGGCGCTGGGGAAGAACACGTGGTAGCGCCAGCCCGGTCTGGTCATGCGGCGGCACCCGTCTCCAGCCGGGTGCGCGCGTCCGCGCGGGCGGTACGGCGTTCCTCGTCGACGAGCCAGCCACGAGCAGCAAGCACCAGCCATGCCACCCCCACCACCATCGCGCCGGACCACATGACGATGCCGGCCGCATGCTGGTCGGCCAACGGTCCGGGCGGGAACGGACGGTCCGTGTGCGCATAGAACGGATACCCGAGCTGCGGCAGGGCGAAGATGAAGAAGCCGAGGAACGCCATCGGCAGCATCACCGTGAACAGCGACACGATGCGGACCCAGTGCCGGACATGTCGGCCGGCGGTGCTGACGAGCAAGGGGTAGAAGTACAGCATCCCGGACGTCAGGTAGAGCGGATGCTCGACGTAGTCGTGCACGCCCGGATGCGACAGGGCGTAGTCGTACACGCGCGGAATGTGGGTCACGCCCATCACGCCGACGAACGACACCCACCCCACGAGCGGATGGGTGAGGAGAGCGACGGTCCGGCTCCGGAGCACCGGCACCAGACGACGTCGCCGCCAGCCGGGCTCGGACGACCGGACCAGCAGCAGGAGGGGGTCGCCGAGCACCAGCAGCGGTGCCGCGAGACTGGCGAGCAGAAGGTGCTGCGTCATGTGCGCGTAGAAGTAGACGTCGTCCCAGGCGCCCGGTGGGCCGACGAGCGCCACCAGCGTGACCGCCATCCCAGCCAGCCAGCACCACTGCGTCGCCCGGGGCCAGGGCTGGGTCGGGGTCCGGCGGGTCACCCGCCGGGCAGCTGCGACGTAGAGCACGCAGGCGGCGACACATCCGAGCCACGGAAGCGGTGCGAGCTCCCACGACCTCAGCAGCGACCACGTGTCACCCACGCTGGGTCACGGTACGCCCCGGGTCGGCTGGTGGGAATGCTGTCCGGGCTCGCCGCGACGACCTTTCTCCTGGCCGGATGCGGTGCCGCCTCCGGCCACGACGCGGCACCGACGACGACAGCACCGGACTACGGCACCACGCTGGACGGGCCGGTGCCCGCCAGCGTCCTCGACGCCCCCCTGGTCGACGACCATGGTCGCCACGTCACCCTGGGCAGTTGGCGCGGCAAGACCATCGTGCTCTCGGACGTGATGACCCTGTGCCAGGAGACCTGCCCACTCGTCACCGCCAGCATGGTGGCCGCGGCCCGCCAGCTCGACCGCACGTCCGTCGGCCGTGACGTGGAGTTCGTCAGCCTGACCATCGATCCCCGACGAGACGACCAGCGCCACCTGCGTGCCTACGGTCGACAGTTCGGGGCGCTGCCGAACTGGACCCTGCTGCGTGGCTCGCGCACGGTCGTCGACCGTCTCTGGACCCGGCTGGGCGTCTGGCGCCGGCAGACCAACCTGCATCCGCCGTACCCGACCGACTGGCTCACCGGGCGGCGTCTCACGACCGACATCTCGCACACCGACGAGCTCGTCTTCATCGACGGCGACCAGCAGTTCCGCTACGAGATGGAGGGCGCGGGCAACGTCGCGCCCCGGCAGGTCCCGGGACGGATCTACCGCTTCATGGATGCCCTCGGGCACCGCAACGCGAAGTCTCCCGACGCCGGATGGTCCCCCCGGCAGGTCGCGGGCGCGCTGAGGTGGGTCCTCGGAAGGGCATCGGGATGACCCGGCAGGTCGCGCCATGACCGCGCCGGCCCAGGTCGAGGGCATCGGCGTCGCGGACTGGCGACTGCTCGTGACGGCGTACGTCGCGCTGACCAAGCCCCGCATCATCGAGCTCCTGCTGCTGACCACCCTTCCGGTGATGTTCCTCGCCGCGAACGGCGTGCCGCCACTGGGACTCGTGGTGGCGACGCTGGTCGGCGGGACCCTCTCGGCGGGCAGCGCCAACGCCCTCAACTGCGTGGTCGACGCCGACATCGACGCCCGCATGCGGCGCACGCGACGCAGGCCGCTGGCCCGCCACCAGATCTCGGAGCGCGCAGCACTCGTGTTCGGCCTGGCGCTCGGGGTCGTCTCCACCCTCGTCCTCGGAGTCTGGGTCAACTGGCTGTCGGCGACGCTGGCGCTGACCGCCAACGTGTTCTACGTGGTCGGCTACACCCTGCTGCTCAAGCCGCGCACCTCCCAGAACATCGTCTGGGGAGGTGCCGCCGGCTGCTTCCCCACCCTGATCGGGTGGACCGCGGTCCAAGGGCGCCTCGACTGGCCTCCCGTCGTGCTCTTCCTGGTCGTCTTCTTCTGGACGCCGCCCCACTTCTGGGCGCTGGCGATCCGGTACCGGGAGGACTACGCGCGGGCCGGCGTGCCGATGCTGCCGGCGGTGGCGCCGACCCGGCTCGTCGCCCGGCAGATCGTGGCGTACGCGGTCGTCACCGTCCTGGTGTCCCTGATCGTGTGGCCGGTGGCCCGGACCGGGCCGGTGTACGCCGTGGTGGCGCTCGCCCTGGGAGGTGCGTTCGTCGTCGAGGCGCTGCGGCTGTGGCGACGAGCGAGCGCCTCGGACGAGCTCTCCGCGCTGCAGCCGATGAGGCTCTTCCACCTCTCCAACGCCTACCTGACTCTGTTGTTCGTCGGCGTCGCCATCGTGCCGTTCACCTCGTGAGCACACCACCGGTCGCATGGACGACGCAGGTCATCCGGTGGCGTCGGGACCCTGCTCACCGGGTTCCTGGCCTCGTTGCTGCTTCAGGAGCGGAGCCATCCAGAAGTACATGTGGATCACCAGCGCCGGGACGAGGAGCCCCCAGGCAGCAGCCGCCACCACCGAGACCCGATAGAGCCACAGCTGCACGGCGATCACGACGACCAGCGACCAGAGCTCAGCCCACTGCCACGGCTTGAAGGGGCTGCCCGACACGGGCTCGGGAGTGCTCAAGACACGGACCCTGACCGAAGGGCGGCGGCTGCGACCTCCGTGGCCGGAGTCCACCGGGGTCCTCTCCCAGGTGGTGACGACGGGCGCTGTCCGGACCCGAGTCGGGCCCTCACGCACCGTCGACGTATCTGGTCGGCGCGTTGCCGACACCTTGAGGGAAACGCGCCAGGCACCGACGTACGATGGTCACGAATGGGGGGATCGTGTTCTTCGACCAGTCCGACAACGGACGTGACGGCCGCCTCGTCGACACGCGACGGCCGATGAGAGCGAGAGTGCTGGTCGTACTCGTCGCGGCAGTCGTCGCCTTCTCGGGCTCTGCCGCGGGCGCGCACGCGCAGGCGCCGAAGGTCACCAAGCACCAGTACGCCGCCGTGCACGACGGGATGACGCGCCACCGGGTGCAGCACCACGTGCTGGGCATGAAGGGCGAGCACCTCGCCCGCTATGTCGACCGCAGACACGGTCACCACGCCGTCCGCCGCTACCCGACGGTCCGCCCGCACACGTGGGTCGTGATCGACTACCTCGTCGCCCACGATCACCTCCGGGTCTTCTTCAAGACGCACTGCACGTGGTCCGTCGACGGCGTCGACTGCCACCCCGGAGCGACGTCCTGACCGCATGAGGACGCCGGCCGGAGTCTCGGGGTCTCCGGCCGACGCCGCGTCGAGGGTACTGCGGCCCCAGGCACAGGATGCGGTCACCGTGGGCGCGTCGCCGACCAACTCGTCCACGGCGCCCGTCGGGACGTCGACCGGGTGCGGAGAGTGACTCCTCGGGCAGCTCGCCGAGCTCGGCGCAGGTCATCGAGACACCTCGCTGCGCGACCGGCTGTCGGCGAAGTAGCGCTCGAGTCGGGCGCGTACGACCGCCCGGCCGCGATGCAGCAGGACGCGCTGGTTCCCGGCCGAGATGTCGAGCAGGTCGCAGACCTCGCCGGCGGTGTGGCCGTCGAGGTCCCGGAGCGCCACCACGACCCGCTGGCGGTACGGCAGCTCGGTCAGCGCGCCGGTGACCACGTCCCGCACCTCGCGTGTCAGGGCGACCTGCTCCGGCCACTCCGCAGGGAAGTGGCGCCAGCCGCCGGGGTGCGGGTCTCCCTCGCCCTGGAACCGCGCGGGGTCCACGGTCGGGCCGTCGTCCTCGGGCGCCAGGCTGGCGAACGGCACGGTCCGACGCTCCCGGATGCCCCGCCGCTTCGCCTGGTTGAGCAGGATCCGGTAGACCCACGTACGCAGGGACGCGTCCCCGCGGAACCGGTCGAGTCCCTGCAGGACGGCGAGCCAGGTCTCCTGGACGACCTCCTCGGCCGCGCTCGCGGTCGGCACGTGCCCGCGCGCCAGGCGCAACATCCATCCCGACCATCCGTCGACCAGGGCGACGAAGGTCTGCTCGTCCCCGGCCCGTAGCCGGGCGACGAGGGTGCCGTCGTCCGAGCCCGCCAGCTCGTCGACGCCGCCCGCCATGCGCCGAAGGTACCGACGCCGCACCTGGCACGCCACGGCACCGGCGGGTGCCGCGTCTTACCGTTCACTGACGCGGTGTCCGGCCGATGGAGATCGGCGGGCGTCGATGGCAGGTTGGGTCCGTGAGCTCTCGCGCGGACGTCGCGGTGATCGGCGGCAGCGGCTTCTACTCCTTCCTGGACGACCCCGACCAGGTCGCCGTGCGCACGCCGTACGGCGATCCCTCGGGGCCGGTGTCGGTCGGCGCGGTCGGCGGCCGTCGCGTCGCGTTCCTGCCTCGGCACGGTCCCCACCACGAGTACCCGCCCCACCGGATCAACTACCGGGCCAACCTCTGGGCCCTGCGGTCGCTCGGCGTGCGCCAGGTGCTGGCGCCGTGTGCGGTGGGCGGGCTGCGCGACGAGGTCGCGCCCGGTGACCTGGTGGTGCCCGACCAGCTCGTCGACCGGACGTCGGGCCGCGAGCGGACGTACGTCGAGCGCGGCGCGGTACACGTGCCGTTCGCCGACCCCTACTGCCCCCGGCTCTGCGCGGTCCTCGCCGGGCGCGACGGCGTGCGGCTCGGCGGGACGATGGTGGTCGTCGACGGCCCGCGCTTCTCCACCCGCGCCGAGTCGCGCGACTACGCCGACCGCGGATGGACGCTCATCAACATGACCGGTGCCCCCGAGGCGGCCCTGGCCCGCGAGCTGCGGATGTGCCTGGCCACGATCGCACTGGTGACCGACATGGACGCCGGCGCCGACGCCGCGGAGGCGGTCCGCCAGCAGGACGTCTTCGCGCTCTTCGCCGCGAACACCGAGCGCCTCAAGGCGATGCTGGCCGACGTGGTGTCCGAGCTGCCGGACCCCGCCGGCTGCACGTGCGACAGCTGGGCCGACGGCCTCGACCTCACCTACGAGATCCCGTGAAGGTCCTGCTCACGGGGTCGGCCGGCTTCATCGGCTCGGCGATCGACCGGGCCCTCACCGCGCGCGGCGACGAGGTGGTGCGCGTCGACCTGATGCTGCCGGACGCCCACGGTGCGGTCGAGACCCCGGCCGGCACGCACCGTCTCGACGTCCGCGACGCCGAGACGTGGACCGAGCTGCTCGCCGGAGTAGACGCGGTGTCCCACCAGGCCGCCCTCGTGGGGCTCGGGGTCCGGGTGACGGACCTGCCGTCGTTCGCCTCCCACAACGACCTCGGGACCGCGGCCCTGCTGGCCGCGATGCACGAGGCGGGCGCCGACCGGCTCGTCCTGGCCTCCTCGATGGTGGTGTACGGCGAGGGGCGCTACGCGTGCCCTCGGCACGGGGTCCGGACGCCGGCGCCCCGCTCGGAGGCCGACCTGGCGGCCGGACGGTTCGACAACGCCTGCACGGTCTGCGGCGGGCCACTCGGCTGGGAGCAGGTGGAGGAGGACGCCCGTCTCGACCCGCGCAGTGCCTACGCGGCCAGCAAGGTGGCCCAGGAGCACTACGCGTCCGCCTGGGCCCGCCAGGCCGGCGGCTCGGTGGTGGCGTTGCGCTACCACAACGTCTACGGGCCCGGGATGCCGCGGGACACGCCGTACTCCGGGGTCGCCGCGATGTTCCGGTCGGCCCTCGAGCGGGGTGCGTCGCCGCGGGTCTTCGAGGACGGCGGCCAGATGCGCGACTTCGTGCACGTGGACGACATCGCCCGGGCGAACGTGCTGGCTCTCGACGCCGCCGTGGCCGCCGCCCGCGGTGACGTCGCGGCGTACAACGTCTGCTCCGGCCGGCCCGTCTCCATCCTCGAGGTGGCGCGGCTCGTCGCGCAGGGGGGTACGGCGCCGTCGGTGACCGGTGAGTACCGGCTGGGCGACGTACGACACATCGTCGCCTCCCCCGATCGGGCCCGGGCGGAGCTGGGGTTCCGGGCCGAGATCGGGCCGGACGTGGGCCTGCCGCGGTTCGCGACGGACCCGCTACGGGCCTGACTCACCAGTTGGTGACGACCAGGTGCTGCACCAGCAGAGCCATCACGACCTGCACCCCGAGCATCGGCCGACGCCAGCGCGGCGGCAAGGACCAGGTCGCCAGCAGCACCCAGGGGACGAACGGCAGCCAGATGCGCTCCACCTCGGCCTTGCTCATCCGCGACGCGTCGGCGAGCACGATGGCGAGGCCGGAGGCCGCCACCATCAGGCGGACCACTCGCGGTGAGCGTCGGCCGCCGGCCACCAGCGCGCCGATCGCGGCGCCGAGGGCCGGCCCGGCGCTGATCGTGAACGCGGCCAGGTCGCCCCAGAACCAGTACGACGCGGGACGACCCGCGGCGATGCCCGCCCAGTAGCGGTCGTTCAGCACCGGATAGGCCTCCCAGAGCCGGAACCCGTACGCCGCGAACACCAGCACCGGCACGGCCGCGCCGATCGCGACAGCCGGGAGCGGCCGCCACGACCGGCCGGCCAGCAGCACCGCCAGGACCAGCGGGGCGAGCAGGACCAGGCCGTAGGAGAGCAGCAGGCAGCAGCCGAGCAGCAGTCCTCCGACGAGCCCCCAGCCCTGGACCCACGTGGGGCCGGACGACCTCGAGGCCCTGGCGACCGCGGCCAGCCCCCAGGCGGCGACCGCCGCGAAGACGCCGTCCGCCGACACCGCCACCCAGATCGCGGCCGGGGCGAGCACGAGGAACGGCGCGACCCGCCGCGCCACGTCCTCCGCCCCGAGCCGCCGGAGCGTCACCAGCACCGCGACCGGCGTCGTGCAGCCGACCAGCGTGATCGTCAGGGCGCTCGCGAAGGCACCACCGAGCCCGACGCCGACCAGTCCCACGAAGAGCAGCAGCGCGCCCGGCGGGTGCCCCGCGACGTGCGTCTCCCAGCTGCCGGGCGCGTCCGCCGGGATCCGGTCGACGAAGCCTCGCAGCATGGCCGGCACGTCGTGGATGCGCCGGGCGGTCGGCAGGTACTCGTTGTGGTTGACGATCTCGCGGGTCAGGCCCGACCGGCCGTCCACGAACGCGAGCGCGAGGGTCCACGCCACGGTGACGACGTACGTCGTGAGGAGCAGGCTCCGCCACGGGAGTCGGGCGGCGAGCGCGAACCCCTGCCACAGCCCGAGCAGGCCGACGAGCACCGCCACGGGCGTCCCCGGTCCGACCCGGGCCTCGACGTACCCCGCCAACGGCGCGAACGGCCGCACCGGATGCAGGCTC
>JBAUWD010000522.1:0-6215 GCA_049583575.1 Nocardioides sp. | reverse complement strand
GTCCCGCACCGCTGAGCGACCAGGCCCAGGTCCCGACGTCGCCCAGCCGCTGGGCGACGCCGTCGCCGCGCCACGAGTCGGCCCAGGTGACGAGTGCGAGGGCCAGCAGGAGGGCGTTGCGGGCGAGGGTCCACCGGGTGACCTCGCCCAGCCCCAGTCGTCCGAAGCAGCTGCAGCTGACCGGGTAGGGCAGCCGCAGCGCACGCAGGATCACCAGGAGGTAGACGAGGAAGAGCAGCAGGGTGGCGGTCGTCGCGACGACGTACCAGCGGTCGGGGGCGAGGAGTAGGAACGCGGCCAGGGCCAGCTCGCCGTACGGCAGCAGACGCGGGGCCCGGAGGCGGAGCAGCACGCGGGGGAGCCGCAGCTGGAGGAACACCGAGGCGGTGTCACGCGGGTCGCGGAGCTTGGCGACGGCGCTGACGGCGAGGGTGGCGATGAGCAGCAGCGGTGGGACGACGTACGGCGCGCTGGGCACCCGGTCAGCATAGGACGGGCGATGCGCAGCGGCCGGTGACCAAGGGCCCCTGAGGGCCGCGCATGCCCGGGTGGAAGAGTGGTGGCGTGACGGACCTGCGACCCGATGCGGTGGTGGTGGGCGGCGGCGTCGCCGGGCTGACGGCGGCTCGCGAGCTGAGCCGCGCGGGACTGGGTGTGCTGCTGCTGGAGAGCTCACCGCGCCTCGGCGGCAAGCTCCGGCTGGCGTCGGTCGGTGGGGTCGTCGTCGACGTGGGCGCGGAGTCGATGCTGGCGCGTCGGCCGGAGGCGGTGGGGCTGGCCGCCGAGCTCGGGCTCGACGTGGTCCACCCGGCAACGGGCTCGACCCAGCTGTGGACGAGGGGCGCCCTTCGCCCCTTGCCCCGCACGCTGCTCGGCGTACCCCTCGACCTCGACGCGCTCGCGTCCACCGGCGTCCTCTCCGACGACGGTCTCGCCCGCGCGCGGGTCGAGACCGTGCATCCGCTGGAGCCCGAAGACGTCTCGGTCGCGGAGCTCCTGGGCTCGCGGCTGGGCCACGAGGTCGTCGACCGGCTGGCGGAGCCGTTGCTCGGAGGCGTGTACGCCGGCCACGCCTCCCACCTCTCTGCGGCTGCGACGGCGCCGCAGGCGGTCGCGATGATCCGGGAACACGGCTCACTCCTCGCCGGGGCCGCGGCCCTGCCGGCACCGTCGGCCGATCCGATGTTCGCGGGTCTGGAGGGCGGCCTGGGTCGCTTGCCCCGCGCGCTCGCGGACGCCGGCGGCTTCGAGCTCCGTACGTCGGCCACGGTCCGGGTCCTGGAGTGGAGCGGCTCGCGCTTCCGGCTGACGGTCGGCTCGACCCACGAACCCGAGATCGTGGAGACGCCGCGGGTGGTGGTCGCCGCGCCGGGGCCGCCGGCGGCCCGGCTGCTGGCCGGCGTGGCGCCCGAGGCCTCGCTGGAGCTGGGCGCGATCGAGTACGCGTCGATGGCGGTGATCACGCTCGCCGTACCGGCGCTCGAGGTGGGCGACTCGTCCGGCTTCCTCGTGCCCGCCGTGGACGGGCGGCGGATCAAGGCGTCGACGTACTCCTTCAACAAGTGGGCCTGGGTCGGTGCCGCCGCCGACCTGAGGATCCTGCGGGCCTCGATCGGGCGCCATCGCGAGGAGGCGTCGCTGCAGGCGTCCGACGAGGAGCTGGTCGCGCACGTGGTCAACGACCTGTCCACGGCGACGGGTCAGGAGGTGCGGCCGGTCGATGCGCACGTGCAGCGGTGGGGCGGGGCACTGCCGCAGTACGCCGTCGGACACCTCGAACGGGTCGCGCGCATCCGGGCCGCCGTCGGCGAGGTGCCCGGCCTCGCGGTCTGCGGGGCGGCGTACGACGGCGTCGGCATCCCGGCGGTGATCGCCTCCGCCCGGCGCGCCGCCGCGGAGGTGACCGAGGCAGAATGACATCATGAGCAGCACGCCCAGCAACGCCGCGCGGACCCGCGAGATCAACGACATGATCCGCTACACGATGTGGTCGGTGTTCCGACTCGAGCGGCCGTTCGGGCCCGGCGACGGCTCCGACCGGGGCGTCGAGGCGGCGGAGGTCACCGACCTGTTCGAGAAGCTGGGCGCCGACGACGTCGTCGTCCGCGGCACCTACGACGTCGCCGGCCTGCGTGCCGACGCCGACGTGATGGTCTGGTGGCACGCCCCGTCCAGCGAGCAGCTCCAGGACGCCTACCACCGCCTCCGTCGTACGACGTTCGGGCGCCGCCTGGCGCCGGTCTGGTCGCAGATGGCGCTGCACCGCCCGGCGGAGTTCAACAAGAGCCACGTGCCCGCGTTCCTCGCCGAGGAGGAGCCGAAGGCGCACGTGTGCGTGTACCCCTTCGTGCGCTCCTACGAGTGGTACCTCCTCGAGGAGTCCGAGCGCCGCCGGCTCCTGGCCGAGCACGGTCAGCTGGCGCGGGGCTACCCGGACGTGCGGGCCAACACGGTCAACGCCTTCGCACTCGGCGACTACGAGTGGATCCTGGCCTTCGAGGCCGACGACCTCAGCCGGATCGTCGACCTGATGCGCCACCTGCGCGGCTCCGAGACCCGGCGTCACGTGCGCCTCGAGATCCCCTTCTACACCGGCGCCCGCACCCCGGTCCCCGACCTCCTCGCCCGCCTCCCCTGACCCGTTGAGAAGTCAGGAAGGCCCGTTGAGAAGTCAGGAACGGCCGATCGAGAAGTCAGGAACGGCCGATCGAGAAGTCAAGGATGGCGACGTAGGGACAGTTCGTGACCCCTCGTCCAGCCGTTGGTGACGCCTCAACGCGCGATTTGTGACCTCTCAACGAGCCTTCTGGTCGGCCGGTTCGAGGGTGAGGGAGATCGAGTTGATGCAGAAGCGGTCACCGGTGGGGGTGCCGTAGCCGTCGGGGAAGACGTGGCCGAGGTGGGAGCCGCAGTTGGCACAGCGGACCTCGACGCGCTTCATGCCGTGGGTGGTGTCCTCGAGGTACTCCACGGTGTCGGTGATCGGCTGGTAGAAGCTCGGCCACCCGCACCCGGAGTGGAACTTCGTGTCCGACTCGAAGAGCTCGGCCCGGCAGGCCTTGCAGCGGTAGACGCCCTTGGTCTCGGTATCGGTGTACTCGCCGACGAACGGGCGCTCGGTGCCGGCCTTGCGGAGTACGGCGTACTCCTCCGGCGAGAGCTCCTGCCGCCACTCGTCGTCGGTCTTCTCCACCTGGTAGCTCATGCCGCAACGGTAGTCGGGCGTGCCGCTCGACCGGGAGGCCCGAGGCTTACGGGGTGATGACGGGACGGGCGGCTAGCCTGGCGGGCATGCCGAAGACAGCCGCCGCGGAGGTCGTCGTGCCTGGCCCCGACGGAGACCGCGCGGTGCGGGTGAGCAGTCCCGACCGGGTGATCTACGAGGCGACCGAGCGCACGCCCGAGGTCACCAAGCTGATGGTGGCGCAGTACTTCGCGCGGGCCGGCGACGGGCTGATGCGTGCCCTGCGCGACCGCCCGACCGCGCTGGAGCGCTGGACCTCCGGCGTACGCCCCGGCATGAAGCTCGCCACCGGGCCTCAGGACCGCGACGCGGACGCCTTCTACCAGAAGCGCGTGCCGAAGGGGGCGCCCGACTATCTGGAGTCCGTCGAGGTCACGTTCCCGTCGGGACGGACGGCCGACGAGATCTGCCCGACGGAGATCGCGGTACCGGTGTGGTGTGCCCACATGGGCGCGCTCACCTTCCATCCCTGGCCGGTACGACGCAGCGACGTCGACCGGCCCGACGAGCTGCGCATCGACCTCGACCCACAGCCCGGTACGTCGTTCACCGACGCCGTACGCGTCGCCGGGGTCGCGCGCGAGCTGCTCGAGGAGCTCGGCCTGAAGGGCTACCCCAAGACCAGCGGCAACCGCGGCGTCCACATCTACGTCCGCATCGAGCCGCGCTGGGAGTTCGTCGACGTCAGGCACGCCGCGATCGGGTTCGGCCGCGAGCTCGAGCGCCGCGACGACGGGGTCACCACCGCCTGGTGGAAGGAGGAGCGGGGCGAGCGGATCTTCGTCGACTTCAACCAGAACTGCCGCGACCGCACCATCGCCTCGGCGTACTCCCTCCGCCCGATCCCCGGGGCCCCGGTGTCGACGCCGATGACGTGGGACGAGCTGGCCGGGGTCACCGACCCGGCGCCGTACAACCTCTTCACGGTGCCCGACCGGATCGACGACGGCGACCCCTGGGCCACCATCGACGACGAGCACTACTCCATCGAGCCGCTGCTCCGGCTCTTCGAGGAGCAGGGGTCCGTCGAGCTCAACTACCCGCCCGACTACCCCAAGATGCCGGGCGAGCCACCGCGGGTGCAGCCGAGCAAGAAGGTCGCGTCGCACTGGGACGACGAAGGAAACCGCATCGAGGGCTGAGGCCCGGACGCGGTCCCCCTAGGGTTGGGGCATGGCTGCGCCGGGGTCCGCACGCGCGAACCAGGGCGGACCTTCGCTCTCCGTGGCGATGGCCACCTACAACGGCGAGAGGTTCCTGCCCGAGATGCTCGACAGCCTCGCGGCGCAGACGCTCCTCCCCGACGAGCTCGTCGTTCGCGACGACGGCTCGTCCGACGCGACGCTGCGCGTGCTCCACGAGTTCGCCGGCCGGGCGCCCTTCCCCGTGCACGTGCTGGACGGCGGCGAGCGGCTCGGCTACGCCCAGAACTTCGTGGCGGTCAGCGGCGAGTGCTCCGGCGACCTCGTCCTCTTCGCCGACCAGGACGACTCGTGGCGGCCGCCCAAGCTCGAGACGGTCGCTCGGGCCGCGGACCCGGCGCAGAGCCAGGCACTGTTCCACGACTTCGCGCTGCAGGCGGAGGACGGCGCTCCGATCGCGCCGTCGTTCTACGGCGTGCTGGCGGAGCGCGGGTTCGGCCCCGCGGTCGCCCTGAAGGGCTGCAGCATGACCGTCACCCGGACGTTCCTCGACACCTGGGGCTGGCCCCCCGCCTCGACCTCGATCTCGCACGACTTCTGGGTCGCCCTGCTCGCGACGGCCTTCGGCCAGCGGCGCAACCTCGAGCAGATCCTGATCGACCACCGGCTGCACGCGGACAACGCCTCGGGCTGGATCCCCGACGACTCGTCGCGAGAGTTCACCAGAGCCGGTGACGGGTCGTCCGACGTCGACGTGCTGATCGACCTCGTCGTCAAGCGCGGCCGGGTGCGGGGCTGGACCCGCGCGCTCCTCGACCTCCTCGACGAGCGGGGCGAGCGCCTCGACCCGGAGGCGGCCAAGAGGCTACGGCGGAGCCTGCGGACCAACCGGAGGCGCCACCGCGAGGCCCGCGGCTGACGATCAGCGGGGCCTCTTCGCCGGCGGTGGCTGGTTCTTGTTCTGCTCGGTCCACGCGCGTACCCCGGGCTTCACCGGGTGGTAGATCATCCCGGCCCGGGGGAACGCGTCCGGCGCCTCGTGGAAGTAGCGCGGACGAACCGGGCGGAACGCGAAGGTGAGCTCCTCGTCCTGGTCGTCGGGCACCGTCCCGATGTAGTTGCGGGCGACCCGGTCGGGCGGGGTGAACGAGCCGGCGCCGCCGAGGTCCTCGACGCGGGCACCGCTCACCAGCGCCGACGTCGCCAGCGTGAACTCGTAGTGTCCCTGCCAGTCGTCGTCGGCCATCGCGACGGCGTACGTGTTGAGCAGGCGCCGGGACACCCGCATCAGGGGGTTCAGCGACCGCACCCATCGGTCCTCGGGCACCCAGGACGGTGCTCGAGCAGTCTGCCAGTGGGGCCACCGCGGCTGCTCGGGGCGGTACCTGAGTGTGGTCGTGAGCAGGTCGCTGTCGTTGTCGGCGAACTGGCCGAACAGGTCGTCCCAGCGCCCCGCGTAGTCGACGTCGTACTCGATCACCCAGAGGTGGTCGGCAGGGAGGGCCCGGATCACGGGGATCAGCAGGGTGTCGAGGTAGCCACCCAGGACGCCGCCGTTGCGCACCATCGCCCGGTAGCGACCGGCGAGCACCTGCGCGGGGTCGTCGTACGCGAACGGCGCCCTGGGCCGGGCGCCCGTGTCGGGGTTGAAGACCAGGTGCCACGTGACGAGGTGGCCGCTCTCCCTGACCAGGCGCTGGAAGTGGCGGCGGATCCGAGGCGAGCGCTGGTGCGTCAGGAAGATCCCGGCGGGCCTCATCGCGTGGGTCGCCTGGCCGCGGACAGGAACCGGCGGCGGGTCCACCGCCCACGCAGCGCCGGACCGAGCC
>JBAUWD010000521.1:0-7754 GCA_049583575.1 Nocardioides sp. | reverse complement strand
CCGCCGAGCCGCCGCGGCCCTCGTGGGGGCTGGCGTTCGACACCGGCGAGCGGGTCGTGGTCGACGCGCTCGTCCTGATCGGACGCCGTCCCGAGCCGCGCCCGGGCGAGGAGGGCGCCCGGCTCGTCGCGCTCCCGTCGTCCGACATGTCGGTCTCCAAGACCCACGCCCAGGTGGTCGTCGCCGAAGACGGCGCGCTGGTCGTCACCGACCGCGGGTCGACCAACGGCTCGGCGCTGAGCCGCAAGGGAGTCGTCAAGCCGCTCACGGCCGGACGGCCGGCCACCCTGCTCGACGGCGATGTGATCACGCTCGGTGACCGCTCCGTGACCGTCGTCCGCCTGTCGTAGCCGGCCCTCCCCCTACGCGCCGCGCCGGGATACCTTCGCGACATGGAGTCCTATGCGAAGGGCGAGAGCACACCGGCCCTGCTCGAGGAGACGATCGGGGTCAACCTGGACCGGACGGTGGCGGCCTTCCCCGACCACGAGGCGCTCGTCGAGTTCGCCACCGGCCGACGGTGGACCTACCGCGAGCTCAACCACGAGGTCGACCTGTTCGCGCGCGGCCTGATCGCTGCGGGCATCGCCAAGGGCGACCGCGTCGGCGTGTGGGCGCCCAACTGCGCCGAGTGGACCATCACGCAGTACGCCGCGGCGAAGATCGGGGCGATCCTGGTCAACGTCAACCCGTCGTACCGCACCCATGAGTTCTCCTACGCCGTGAACCAGTCGGGCCTGCGGCTGCTGGTCGCGGCCGAGAGCTTCAAGACCAGTGACTACCGCGCGATGATCGACGAGAGCATCTCGACGGGCGCGATCACCCGCGGTGTCCTCGAGCGGGTGGTCTACGTCGGCACCGACGACTGGGCCGACGTGGTCGCGGCCGGCGCGGAGCTCGACGCCGACGTGGTGAACGAGCGGATGCTGACGCTGCGTCCGGACGACCCGATCAACATCCAGTACACGTCCGGCACCACCGGCTACCCCAAGGGCGCCACCCTGTCGCACCGCAACATCCTCAACAACGGCTTCCTGGTCACCGAGCTGATGGGCTTCAGCGAGCACGACCGGCTGTGCATCCCGGTGCCGTTCTACCACTGCTTCGGCATGGTCATGGCCAACCTCGGCTGCACCACCCACGGGTCGACGATGGTGATCCCGGCACCCGGCTTCGACCCCGAGACGACGTTGCGGGCGATCGCCGCCGAGCGCTGCACGGCTGTGTACGGCGTGCCCACGATGTTCATCGCGATGCAGCACCATCCGTCGTTCGCCGAGCACGACCTCTCGAGCCTGCGCACCGGATGCATGGCCGGGTCGATCTGCCCGGTCGAGGTGATGAGGCGCTGCGTCGACGACATGCACATGGCGGAGGTCTGCATCGCCTACGGCATGACCGAGACCTCGCCGGTCTCGACCCAGACCCGCGTCGACGACGACCTCGAGCGCCGTACCGCGTCGATCGGGCGGGTCCACCCGCACGTCGAGATCAAGATCATCGACCCGGCCACCGGGGGGACCGTCGAGCGCGGTGAGACAGGGGAGTTCTGCACCCGTGGCTACTCGGTGATGCTGGGCTACTGGGAGGAGCCGGAGAAGACCGCCGAGGCCATCGACGCCGACGGCTGGATGCACACCGGCGATCTCGCCGTGATGCGCGAGGACGGCTACTGCAACATCGTCGGGCGGATCAAGGACATGGTCATCCGTGGGGGAGAGAACATCTACCCGCGCGAGATCGAGGAGTTCCTCTACGCCCACCCGGACATCGAGGACGTGCAGGTGATCGGCGTCCCCGACGAGAAGTACGGCGAGGAGCTCTGCGCGTGGGTCAAGCTGCGCCAGGGAGCAGACCCGCTCGACGCCGACGCCGTACGGATGTTCGCCACCGGCCGGCTGGCGCACTACAAGATCCCGCGCTACGTGATGCTGGTCGAGGAGTTCCCGATGACGGTCACGGGCAAGATCCGCAAGGTCCAGATGCGTGAGGAGACCGCGGCGAGGCTCGGCCTGACCGGCGCCGGACACGGCTCGGGCGGGTCCTGACGCCGGAGAGGCGGGAGAACGCGGAAGAGTCCGCCGACACACCCGCGTGACGAGGCACTTCTTCCGCCTCCTGCTCGACTCGCCACCCGGGCGAGCAGCAGCAAATCCCTGGACCGGCGGTCGGCGGGTCGGGCTAGGTTGGTGGGCGACCCGACCGACCCATCGCGAAGGACCTGTGCGTTGAGCGACGAACTCCGGCAGCTGGCAGCCGACTACTGGCAGGCGATCCTCGACGACGAGCCGACCGAGCGGCACCTGCTCGGCGACTACACCGACGTCGGCAGCTTCGAGCACGCGTCCCGGGCGGCCGAGGACGCCACGGTGGCGACGCTGCGCGCCTTCGCCGACCGGGCCGAGGCGCTCGACGACCGCGGCCTCGACGAGCAGGAGTCGCTGACCCGCGGCGTGATCATCTCGTCCGCACGCAGCAACGCCGACCGCGTCGAGGCGCGCCTCACCGAACGCGCCGCCGACCCCGTGCACGGCCCGCAGAAGACGCTGGCACTGGTGATGGGCCTGCTCGCCGTGCCCGACCAGCGCGTCGCCGACGCGATGGTGACCAAGTACGACGGCGTCGGCACCTACTTCCACGAGCTCGCCGAGCGGGTGCGCGAGGGCGCGGCCCGCGGCTGGTCCTCGCCGGAGTTCGCGGTCTCCGAGACGATCGCCCAGATCGAGGGCGTGCTGGCCACCCCGGTCGACAGCGACCCGCTGGTGGGCGCCGTACACGTTCCGGAGGGTGTGGACGAGGCGGTCCTCAGGTCCGCGCTGGCCGAGGTCGTCGAGCGGTCCGTGCGGCCCGGCCTGGTGGCCTTCCGCGACGCGCTGCGAGACGAGTCCCTGCCGATCGCCCGGCCCGAGGAGCAGTGCGGACTCGGCTGGCTGCCCGGGGGCGACGACGCCTACGACCGCACGCTCCGCTACTACACGACCACCACCAAGACCGCCCAGGAGATCCACGACATCGGGCTCGCCCAGGTGGCCGAGCTCGCCGACGAGTATCGCGCGCTCGGCCCCGAGGTCGTCGGCACCGACGACCTGCAGGAGATCTTCGAGGCCATGCGCACCGACCCGAAGCTCCACTTCGAGCACGGTGGCGAGATGGTCGAGCGGTCCAAGGTCGCCCTCGCCCGCGCCGAGGCCGTGATGGGTGACTGGTTCGAGGTCGTGCCGCAGGCGTCGTGCGCGGTGGAGGGCACGGAGGTGGGCGCCAAGGCCTTCTACTTCCCGCCGGCCAACGACGGGTCGCGCGGTGGCACCTTCTTCGTGAACACCGACGACGCCTCGTCGTGGGGGCGCTTCGAGCTCGAGGCCATGGCGTTCCACGAGGGCGTGCCCGGTCACCACCTCCAGCTCGCGATCGCCTCCGAGCTGCCCGACTCGATGCCCGAGTTCCGCAAGTACCTCCACAACTCGGCGTACGCCGAGGGCTGGGGCCTGTACACCGAGCGGCTCTCCGACGAGATGGGGCTCTACTCCTCGCCGCTCGACCGCATGGGCATGTACAGCGCCGACTCGCTGCGCGCCTGCCGGCTCGTCGTCGACACGGGCATCCACGCGCTCGGCTGGGGCCGGCAGCAGGCGATCGACTACATGGTCGCGAACTCCCCGCTCACCGAGGGTGTGTGCCGCCCGGAGGTCGACCGGTACGTCTGCACCCCGGGTCAGGCGACGTCGTACATGATCGGCCGCCTCGAGATCCAGAGGATGCGGTCCGAGGCGCAGCAGCGCCAGGGTGCGGACTTCGATGTGAAGAAGTTCCACTCGGCGGTCCTCGACAGCGGGTCCCTCCCGCTCGACGTGCTCGACCGCGTCGTCGCGGCGCGGTTGCCCTGACCGGACCCCGCAGCCGTCAGCGGCCCAGGGGTTGCCGGCTGCGGTGTCGGGGGTCGGCGGCGTCGAGCCGCTCGGCCCGGAGCCGCTCCACCGCCCGGTCGTGGTACTCCGGCAGGTGACCCACGGCCCGGGCGAGCAGCAGGTCGGCGAGCGCCGGGTTGCGCACGAGCACCGGCCCGTGGAGGTACGTCGCGACGATCGTGCCCTGCACCGCCCCCTCGGTCAGGGCGTCGCCGTTGCCGACCCCGGCCACGAGACGTCCGAGCGGGCGGGCCTCCGGTCCCAGACGTGCTCCGCCGCGATGGTTCTCGTAGCCCGTCAGGGTCGGGACCTCCGGCAGGTCGACCGGCTCGGCGACCACCTCGCCGACGGCCCGGCCGGGCATCCGGTCGCAGTCGACGTCGAGCAGGCCGAGCCCCGGTCGGGGCTCGCCGGCGGCGTCCTGGAAGCTCCGCGACAGCAGCTGGAGCCCCGCGCACACGGCCAGCGTCGTCGATGCCACGAGCGTCGAGGCGGCGGCGTCGTCGGCGAACAGCGACCGGGCGGCGAGCACCTGCGCCGAGTCCTCTCCTCCGCCCAGCACGTATATGTCACCGGAGGTGGGCATCGCGTCGTCGAGCCCCACCTCGACGACGCGGCAGGTGATGCCGCGGGCGCGGGCGCGGTGGGCCAGGGCGATGGTGTTGCCACGGTCGCCGTACGTGCCGAGCAGCTGGGGGTAGACCTCCACGATCGCGAGGGCGTCAGCCACGGCGCAGCTCCGCGCTCGCGGCGCTGAACGCCGTGTAGTTGCCGATGACGTCCACGCGGCCGGCCGGGAGTCCCGCGAGCGCGGCACGCAAGGGGCCCGGGACGTGCCTGGCGGGCACGCCGTCGAGCTGGAGACGCACCAGGAGGTCGGTGGCGCGGCGTCCCTGGACCACGACCTCGCGACCGCGCAGGACCTCGAACGAGACGTCGTACAGCCACGACGGGTCGCGGCCGTCGACGCCGTCGGCGTTGAACAGCAGCACGACGGGATGCCCGTCCGACGTCATCAGGGCCAGCAGCTCGAGCCACCCGGCCGGGTTCTTGGCCAGCATCACGCGCAGGTCGTGCGGTCCGCGCTGCACCCGCTCGAAGCGCCCCGCCACCGACGTGACGGAGCCGAGTCGGGTCGCGCCGTCCGGGATCGGTACGTCGCCGGCGACGTACGCCGCGACCAGCGACAGCGCCGCGTTCCCGACGTTGAACTGGCCGGGGAGGTCGAGCGACAGCCGCACCCGCGTATGGGCGCTGCACAGCTCGTTCCGCTCGAGCCACCAGTCGGGCTCGGGACGCCGGAGGTCGCAGGAGGCACAGGCCCACTCCTGCCCCGATCGGAGGCAACGACCGCCGCAGGCGGGGCACACCAGCGAGTCGGCGTTCCAGCGCTCCCCGACCGAGACCCAGACCTGCGACCTGGCTGCCAGAGCCGGCCACACGACATCCGGGTCGTCCGCGTTCGCCACCACGACCGGAACGTCGCCCAGGCAGGAGCGCCAGGTCGCCGCCAGAGCCCCGACCTCGTGGTGACGGGACAGCTGGTCGCGCGACAGGTTGGTCAGTACGACGCACCAGGGCGACGTCGCCCGGACGGCCCAGGGCAGCCAGCCCTCGTCCACCTCCACGACGAGCTGCTCCGCGTCCGAGGTCGCCAGGGTGCCGGCGACCCCGGTGGCGGTGTTCGCCCCGCCACGGTTGCTGCCCACGAGACGACCGTCCTCGAGGGCTCGCACGGTCAGCGCCGTCGTCGTGGTCTTCCCGTTGGTTCCGCTGACCAGCGTGATGTTCCGCCCGCGGCTGAGGGTGGCCACCGCCGTCGGCGCGGCCTGCATCAGGACGCGTCCGCCGATCACGAGTCCGGATCCGCCGCGCAGCAGCCGCGACAGGGCGGCCGCGAGGCGCGCGGCGTACCTGGCCAGCGCCACCCGCCCGTCCACGCGGTCGGGCAGCCGCTGCCTCCGGTCGTAGGCGGGTCTGGTCACGGCCACGGCAGAGCCCGTCGAGCGCTGCTCATGTCTCAGTAGTACGAGCGGAACCCTGCCAGTGTCCTGACTGGCTGTCCCGACCGGCTGTCCTGACTGGCGCCGTCCGTGGCCGGCCCGCCGTCCCGCCGGTCGAATCCGGTTGGTCACACCCAGGGGGGCACGCCTAGGCTGGGACGTCGCCCCCGACGAGCGGGCGCGAAGCGCAAGAAGAGGGCTGAGACGTGCCGAGTGGCAAGGTGAAGTGGTACGACGCCGAGAAGGGCTTCGGCTTCTTGTCGCAGGACGACGGCCCCGACGTCTACGTCCGCAACGACGCCCTGCCCCAGGGCGTGAGCACGCTCAAGGCGGGCACGCGGGTCGAGTTCGGCATCGCCCAGGGTCGCCGCGGCGACCAGGCACTGCAGGTGCGGGTCCTCGACGCGCCGACCTCCGTCGTACGCAACCAGTCACACGCGCGGCGCAAGAAGCCGGAGGAGATGGTCCCGATCGTCGAGGACCTGATCCGCCTGCTCGACGACGTCGGCGAGGCCTACCGCCACGGCCGACACCCCGACGCGCGGCAGGCGCGCCCGACCGCGAAGCTCCTGCGGGCGCTGGCCGACGAGCTCGAGCTGTAGGTCACCCCGGCGCGGTGACCGTGGCCGGCGTACGGCGTGCCAGCCCGGTCAGCACGAACACCGACCAGGCCAGGAGCACGACAGCGGCGACGCTGAGCCCGAGACGGGGCTCGAGGGGCAGGGCGATCCCGACGAAGCCGCCCAGGACCCAGGCCAGCTGCAGGGTGGTGTCGCTGCGTGCGAAGGCACTGGTCTGCACCTGCTCCGGCACGTCGCGCTGGATCGTCGAGTCGAGGGAGAGCTTGGCGAGGCACTGGGTGAGCCCGGCCGTGAAGCCGAGGATCACCAGGGACACGAGGCCGTAGAACAGCGCCGTCAGCGTCACGGCGGCGACGCCGGCCAGCAGCGACAGCACCACGGTGACCTTGGGGTGGACGGCCTTGAACAGCGAGCCCGCCCCGATGCCGACGACGTTGCCCACCCCGGCCGCGCCGATCACCACGGCCAGCGAGAACTGCGGCGAGTGCCCGGCGATGGGGTGCTCGCGGAGCAGGAACGCCATGAACAGCGTCAGGAAGCCCGACAGCCAGCGGGGGCCGCAGTTGGCGCGGAGCGCGAACGCCATCGAAGGAGGGATGCGCATCCGGCCGCGGCGCAGCGGTCCGGACGTCGCCGTCTGCGGAGGCGTCGCTGCGCCCTCGTCCCCGCTCAGGAAGCCGATGGACTCCTCACCCTGGCTGGAGTCGACCCGCGACGGGAGCGTGACCGCCAGGATCGTGGCGAGCACGAAGACGACGAAGGCGTAGCGCAGCGACCAGCTCGGCCCGATCAGCGAGGCGAGCGCGGCGACGGGAGCCGAGACCGCGACGCCGACGAGGCCGGCCATCGACATCCGGGCGTTGGCGGTGACCAGGCTCAGGCTCCTGGGCAGCAGCCGGGGTACGGCGGCCGCCCGGGTCACGTTGTAGGCCTTGGACGCCACCAGCACGCCGAGGGCGGACGGGAACAGCCAGGCGGACCTGGTGACGACGGCGCTCGCCAGCTCCCACGCGAAGAAGGCACGCGCAGCCATGGTCACGCCGATGGCCCAGCGCCGGCCGTGGCTGAACCGGTCGAGCATCGGCCCGATCAGTGGCGCGACGATCGCGAACGGCAGCATGGTGAGGGCCAAGAAGAGCGAGACCTGCCCGCGCGCCTCGCCCGTCGGGATCTTGAAGAACAGCGTGCCGGCGAGCGAGATCGCGATCGCCGCGTCGCCGGCCGCGTTGAGGGCGCCCAGCTCGATCAGCCGGGCGAGGGCGCTG
>JBAUWD010000520.1:0-1716 GCA_049583575.1 Nocardioides sp. | reverse complement strand
CGGAGCTCCGCGATCCGCCCGTACGGCGTGTCCTCGGCCGCCGCGACGACCTGGCCGCCCGCGGTGACCGCCTCGGTGACCGTCTCGTCGGTGTCCTCCACCTGGAGGTAGACGTTCCACCGCGACGGCTCGTCGCCGAGGAACGCGGCGCCGTCCATGATCCCGGCGCGGGCGTGCTGGTCGGCACCCAGCGTCGTGTAGCGGAAGTCGGGGGTGTCGCTGACGACGTGGGCCTCCCAGCCGAACGCGTCCTGATAGAACGCGACCGCGTCGTCGTACGACGTGGTGAGCGTCTCGAACCAGGCGGGCGCGCCGACGGCCGCCCGGGTCCGCAACCCGGGGAAGGTGCCGGGCTGCCAGGCCCCGACCAGCGCGCCGGCCGGGTCGAGCAGGCTGCACATCGAGCCGAGGTCGGCCACCTGCATCGCGTCGGTGACGATCACCGCCCCGCGGGAGCGGCCCCTCTCCATGGTGGCGGCGATGTCCGGGGTGTGCAGGAAGATCTCCCAGACGCCCGGGTCGGCGGTGTCGCCGGGCATCAGCCCGGCGATCGGCTCGTCATCGCGGAGGAACATCCGGTAGCCACCGAACTCCTCGCTCGGCTCGCCGGCCGACCACCCGAACAGACCGCCGTAGAACGACACCGCGGTGTCGACGTCCGGGGTGAGCAGGTGGAGCCAGCAGGGCTCCCCCGTCGTGGTCATGACGGGTCTCCTCCGGTGGGTGCGCTGCCGAGCAGGTGGGCGGCGACGACGGGTGCGGTCACCTTGGCCTTGATCATGTGCGTCTGGCGGGGCAGGGTCTCGAGCCGGCCGTCGCGGACGGCGGCGGCGACGGCCGCCTGCGCGTTCCGCAGATAGGCCGGGCTCCTACCACCCGCGATCACCAGGGTCGGCTGCGACACCGCGTCGTACCGACCGGCGGGCAGCGGCCGGCCCTGCTCGTGGTCGATGACGATCGACAGGTCGTACGGCAGCGTGTGCGCCACTCCGGTCAGCTTCCGCCAGATCGGCGCCAGCCGCATCACGGCCACCATCGCGGCCGGCGCGCCCACGGTGCGCATGAAGAGCCGCACCGCGTCGGAGCGCCTGCCGTCGTCGACCAGGGCCCGCAGCCGTGCGGGCAGCTCGGGGTCGTGCGGGGCGTGGGTGTCGTCGACGATGAAGGGCGCCTCGTAGAGCGCCAGCCGGTCGATCGGCAGGCCTCGCTGGGCGGCCTCGAGGGCGAGCGCGGCTCCCGACGAGGAGCCGAACACGTGCGCGTGCCCACCCGCGGCGGCGATCACGGCGGCGAGGTCCTCGACCTCACGCCGGACGTCGTACGCCGTCTCACCGGCGCCGCTCCCGCCGCGACCGCGACGGTCGTAGACGTGGACGGTGAACGAGGAGGAGAGCTGCTCGGCCAGCTTCCTGGCCGGACCCATGCTCCGCTGGCAGAGGGCGCCGTCGACGAGCACGAGCGCGGGGCCGCTCCCTCGGACCTCGTAGGCGATCCGGGTGCCGTCGGTAGACGTGGCGTGTCGGGTGGCGGTCACGGCGGTGTGCGTGGTGGTGGTCATCTCGGGCTCCTGGTGGGTGTCGGTCACCCCTGCGTCGGACGGGAGTCGTCGATTTCGACAGCTCCCGTCGGTGTTCCCGTCGCGCAGCCGGCGGCCCGGGCCAGCAGGAGCGCCCGCTCGCTGCCGTTGCCCGTCAGTCCGGCCGCCTCGGTGAACGC
>JBAUWD010000519.1:0-23652 GCA_049583575.1 Nocardioides sp. | reverse complement strand
GCCAGCCCCTCGCTGGGCGGCCTCCGGACCGACGCCGGCGCCGCCGAGGTCGGGCGCCTCGCGCTCGCGGCCGGCGTACCCCTGACCGAGCTCCGTCCGGCCGACGGAGCTGGTCTCGAGGAGATGTTCCTCGAGCTCACCGCAGACAACGCACGAGAGGACGTGGCGGCATGACCACCACCGCAACCATCGACACCCACGAGACCGTCCGCGAGAGGTCGGGCGAGACGGAGACCGGGCACGCGCCCATCCCCTTCCGCACGGTCCTCGGCGTCGAGCTCCGCAAGATGTTCGACACCCGCAGCGGCTTCTGGCTGATGATCGGGATCGCCGCGGCCGGGCTCCTGGCCACGACGGCCGTCGTGCTGTTCTCGTCGGGCGACGAGCTCGCCTACGACAACTTCGCCGCCGCGATCGGCGTCCCGATGACGATTCTGCTCCCGGTCGTCGCGATCTTGTCGGTGACCGGCGAGTGGAGCCAGCGCGCCGGCCTGACCACGTTCACCCTGGTGCCCCACCGGGGCCGCGTGATCCGGGCCAAGCTCGTCTCGACCCTCACGATCGGCGTCGCGTCCATGGCGCTGGCGCTCGGCATCGGCGCGGTCGGCAACGCCCTGGCCGGCGTCGTCTCGGGCAACGCCGCCAGCTGGGACCTGTCCCCCACGGCGATGGCCTACATCGTCGGCGCGGACCTGATCGGGATGCTGGTGGGCTTCATGCTCGGCGTCCTGGCCCGCAACTCGGCCGGCGCGGTCGTCACCTACTTCAGCTACTGGTTCGTGCTGCCGACGTTGACCATGGTGCTGGCGTCCCACCAGTCGTGGTTCGAGAAGGCGCAGCCCTGGGTGGACTTCTCCTTCAACCAGAACCGGATGTACGACGGCGGGTTCAGCGGGCAGGACTGGGTCCAGCTCGCCCTCACCGGGGCCGTGTGGCTGGCCCTGCCGCTGGCCTTCGGCTTCTGGCGCGTGCTGCGGGCCGAGGTCAAGTAGCCCACCTGCCCCGCGGGACGTCATACGGACGGAGCCGTCTACGGCTCGCACCGTATGACGTCCCGCCGGCTCCCCTCGCGTGCGTGGGCATGGCCCTCCTCGGAACTCGCACACTCTTGAGCGACGAGGGTCCCAGAAGGTGGGGGTTCGGTCCGGAATCCTCCCGGCCGGTCAGGACCGGAGGAGGCTGCGGAGGACGTACTGCATGATCCCGCCGTTGCGGTAGTACTGCGCCTCACCCGGGGTGTCGATCCGGACCGTGGCCTCGAACTCGTCCCCGCGCCCGTCACTCTCGATCCGCACCGTGACCGTGCGCGGCGTGCCTCCCTCGTCGAGCGCGGTGATGCCCGAGATCGAGATCGTCTCCTGCCCGGTCAGGCCCATGTCGTCGGCCGTCTTCCCGCCGGGGAACTGCAGTGGAAGCACGCCCATCCCGATCAGGTTGGACCGGTGGATCCGCTCGTAGGACTCCGCGATGACGGCCTTCACACCCAGCAGTGCGGTGCCCTTCGCGGCCCAGTCGCGCGACGAGCCGGAGCCGTACTCCTTGCCCGCGAGCACGACGAGCGGGATGCCCGCCTCCTGGTAGTGCGCGCTCGCCTCGAAGACGCTCGTCACCTCGCCGTCGCAGGTGAAGTCGCGGGTGAAGCCACCCTCGGTGCCGGGCGCGAGCTGGTTGCGCAGCCGGATGTTGGCGAAGGTCCCGCGGATCATCACCTCGTGGTTGCCACGACGCGAGCCGTAGGAGTTGAAGTCACGCTGCTCGACGCCGTGCTCGGCGAGGTAGGTGCCCGCCGGGCTGTCCCTCTTGATGGCACCGGCCGGGCTGATGTGGTCGGTGGTGACCGAGTCACCCAGCTTGAGCAGCACCCGGGCGCCCTCGATGTCGGTGACCGGCTCGGGCTCCCGCGGCATGCCGTCGAAGTAGGGAGGCTTGCGGACGTACGTCGAGTCCTCGTCCCAGGCGAACGTCGCCCCCTCGGGGGTCGGCAGCTCCTGCCAGCGCTGGTCGCCCGCGAAGACGTCGGAGTAGTCCTTGGTGAACATGTCGGAGGTGATCGCCTCCGCGATCACCCGCTCCACCTCCGACGGAGACGGCCAGATGTCCTTGAGGAAGACGTCGTTGCCGTCGTGGTCCTGGCCGAGCGGGTCGCCGAAGAGTTCGACCGTCATCGAGCCGGCCAGCGCGTAGGCCACCACGAGCGGCGGGGACGCGAGGTAGTTCATCTTCACGTCGGGGTTGATCCGGCCCTCGAAGTTGCGGTTGCCGGACAGCACGCTGACCACCGCGAGGTCGTGTTCGTTGACGGCGGCCGCGACCTCGGGGATCAGCGGGCCGGAGTTGCCGATGCACGTCGTACAGCCGTAGCCGACGAGGTTGAACCCCAGCTTGTCGAGGTACGGCGTGAGGCCCGCCTTCTCGTAGTAGTCGCTGACCACCTTCGACCCCGGGGCCAGCGACGTCTTGACCCACGGCTTGCGCTCGAGACCCTTGTCGACGGCGTTCTTGGCCAGCAGCGCGGCCCCGATCATCACGCTCGGGTTGGAGGTGTTGGTGCACGACGTGATCGCGGCGATCGCGACCGCGCCGTGTCCGATCTCGACCGCCTGGCCGTCGAGGCTGATCGTCGCGGTCGCGCCCGCGTCGTCGGTGTAGTCCTCGAGCGCCTTGGCGAACGACTCCCCGGCCTTGGTGACCTCGACCCGGTCCTGCGGGCGCTTGGGCCCCGCCAGCGACGGCACGACGGTCGAGAGGTCGAGCTCGAGCCGCTCGCTGTAGCGCGGCTCGCGATAGTCGGCGCCGGCCGGGTCGTGCCAGAGCCCCTGCTCCTTGGCGTAGGCCTCGACCAGCGCGAGCTGCTCGGGCGTGCGGCCGGTGAGCTCCAGGTAGGTCAGTGTCTCCTCGTCGATCGGGAAGACCGCGATGGTCGAGCCGAACTCCGGGCTCATGTTGCCGATCGTGGCGCGGTTCGCCAGCGGCAGCGCGGTCACCCCGTCGCCGTAGAACTCCACGAACTTGCCGACCACGCCGTGCTGGCGCAGCATCTCGGTGATCGTGAGCACCAGGTCGGTGGCGGTGGAGCCCTCGGGCAGCTCGCCGGACAGCTTGAAGCCGACCACGCGCGGGATCAGCATGCTGACCGGCTGGCCGAGCATGGCGGCCTCCGCCTCGATGCCGCCGACGCCCCAGCCGACCACGCCGATGCCGTTGACCATCGTGGTGTGGGAGTCGGTGCCGACACACGTGTCCGGGTACGCCGTGATCTCGCCGTCCACCTCCCGCGTGAACACCACTCGCGCGAGGTGCTCGATGTTCACCTGGTGGACGATGCCGGTGCCCGGAGGCACCACCTTGAAGTCGTCGAACGAGTCCTGGCCCCAGCGCAGGAACTGATAGCGCTCGCGGTTGCGCTCGTACTCGATCTCGACGTTGCGCTCGAACGCCTGCGCCGTGCCGAACACGTCGGCGATCACCGAGTGGTCGATGACCATCTCGGCCGGTGCGAGCGGGTTGATCCGGGTGGGGTCGCCGCCGAGCTCGGCCATCGCCTCGCGCATGGTGGCCAGGTCGACGACGCAGGGCACGCCGGTGAAGTCCTGCATGATCACCCGGGCCGGCGTGAACTGGATCTCCCGGTCCGGCTCGGCCTCGGCGTCCCAGCCGGCCAGGGCCACGATGTCGTCGGCGGTGATGTCCGCGCCGTCCTCGGTGCGCAGGAGGTTCTCCAGAAGGATCTTCAGGGAGTAGGGCAGCGTCTCGACCGCGTCGGCGGCGAGCCCGTCGGCGTGGACGGCGGAGAGCCGGTAGATCTCGTAGCTCTGGTCACCGACCTCGAGCGTGCCCTTGGCTCCGAAGCTGTCCTGACCGGCCATTCGCCACATCTCCTCGATCGTCGACGTCTCCACCCATCTTGCCGCCGTACGACGGGAGGCGGGAAGGCAGGTAGATATCTTGATGTCAAGATACCTGACGTCGAGGGACGTCGCCACCCGGCCCTGGCCCGGAGGCGGTTCAGACCGGTAGACGGTCGGCCCGCGCGTCGCGGAGCGCGGTGGGCGCCGACAGCCGCCAGGCCTCGAAGACCAGCTCCGCGAGCTCGTCGCGCTCCACGCCGTCGAGGCGGACGACGACCCAGCCGAAGCCGTACGCCGTGAACTGCACCTCGAACACGTGGGGCCGCTCGGCGACCAGCGCCCGCTGCTCGGCGATGGTCTGCTTGAGGCCGACGGTGCAGGTGGGCTCCCAGAGGTAGCCGAAGGTGCGGCCCTCGACGTCGAACTTCGTGTAGCGGTCGAGCTCGGTCACGCGGACCGCGTCGAGCTGGCCGACCAGCTCGCGCGCGTCGTGGATCTCGCACGGCATGCACCGAGCTTGTCACAGCGCGCCGACGTGAGCTGCGCCGATGGAGGGCCCGGTCACCGGCGGTCGCCGGCTCAGGTGCGGCGGTGGAACGTCCATTCGCCGTCGGGTCGTCGGCGGAGGTCGAAGCGGGTGTCGTGGGCTCGGCGGTGGTGGTGGCCGCACAAGGGGAGACCGTTGTCGAGGTCGGTGCGTCCGCCGCGCGCAAAGGAGAGGCGGTGGTGGTGGATCTCGCACCACGCGAAGGGTCGGTGGCAGCCCGCCACGGCACAGGTGTCGTGCCGCAGGGACAGCGCACGACGCTGGGTCCGGGAGTGGAGCCGACGGGATCGACCCAGGTCGAGTGGCATCGAGGCTCCGTCGAGCACGGCCGGGACCAGCCCGGCGCTGCAGGCGAGTCGCCTGGCCTCGCCCGCCGTGATCGCGACCCCGGTGTCGAGGCGAGCCGTGCCGAGGCCGGCGAGGAGGGCGACCAGCTCGATCGTGACCAGGACCTCGCACGCGTTGCGGCTGTGCCCGGTTGCCGGCAGGTGCTCGATGAGCTCGCACCACGCGGCTCCGCGGGTCTCGGCGAAGCTGGCACCCCAGTCATGGCCCGGCGCGGACGCATCCACCACCGCGGCCCCCGCCGCGTCGCGCGAGAGTCGCCGCGGTGCGGTGAGCCTGTCGAGAGCCTGGGTCAGCAGATGCCCGTGGAGCTCGGGGATGCGGAACCTGCCGCTGAAGGAGCCGTCACCGTTGTCGTGGAGTGCGAAGAAGGTCTCGCCCTCGGCGGTCCGGGTCTCGCGTCCGAGCAGAATCGCCTCGTGGCGGTCGGCGAGATCGTGGTCGAGGTGATCGAACATCCGCCGCGCCGCCTGTCGGAGTCTCTTGGCGTCCATCGGTCGCCCGGACCGGGAGTGAGCTCCCGATGCCTTGTCGACGAGCCACTGCTCCGCGGCCGCCAGCTGCGCGGCGGTGGCCTCGACAGGGGCCTGCTCGGCGGCATCGACGATCACTTTCACCTGCTCGACGCGCAGCTCACCGGCCGCGAACGCCTTCCGCGTCGCGACGTACTTCGCCTCCAGCAGCCGGGCGATCCGCAACCCGCCGGCCATCAGCTCGCGGGTGCTTCCGGTCAACCTGGCCAGCCAGGCGTCGGTACCGGTCTCGGCGGCCTCGTCGGCCACGCGGCGCCGGTCCGCCTCCGCAGACAACGCAAGCCGGAGCGCCGCTGCCTGTGACTCGACACGAGCAAGCTCGGTGACCAAGCCGGCCAGAGCGCCGTCCTCGACCGAACCGACGGCGGCGCGACCCGCCAGAGTCAGACGCTGCACAGCCTCCGACACCAGATCGCCCAAGCGGCGCTCGGCCTCCGGCGTCACCAGAGGCCTCTCGAGCAGGTCCGTACCCATACACGTATGGTATCGAACATGCGTTCGACTGTCCAGTCGCTCGCGGGACCTAGGCCGTGATCCGTGCCGTGAAACCATCGGGGGACCAGAAGAAGTCGAGGTCCCAGCTGAGCTGTCGTGCGACCCACAAGCCGCTCCCCCGGCCCCTCACCGGCGCCAGGTACCCGGCCCAGGGATCGTCGAACCCGGACCCGTGGTCCACCACCTCGCAGGCGTAGCGGCCACCCACGCGGCCGGTCCGGACCGACCGGACGCCCGCACCGTGCGTCACGGCGTTGGTCAGCACTTCGGTCGAGGCCAGGACCATGTCGAGGATCCGGTCGGCCGGCAAGCCGTGACGGTGCATCGTGCTGACCAGCCGCTCGCGGACGACGTCCAGGTCGTCGGCGAGGTCGAGCGTCTGAGATTCCGCCAGCGCGCCCGGTGTCCCCTCGGGTCGCCACGGCTTGTTCAGCTCGTCGTACGACGCGCTGTCGTTCCACACCCCTCCGGAGACCACGTGCGGGTGGGTGCGCCAGACCCCCTCCCTGACCGCCGGGGGCAGCGACCCGGCCCGGTAGGAGCACAGGACCCAGGCGGGCAGGTGAGCGAACGAGCGGTTGAAGACGGCCTCGTAGCCGGTCCACAGGTCCCACTCGCCCGGCACGGGACCGAACTGCACATCAGCGACCGCACGCAGCGTCGGAGCGCGGCCCAGCTCCTGGGCGTAGACCTCGTGGTAGGCGGCCAGTGTCTTGGCCGGCCTCGTGTACGCCTCGCTGACGTCGACGAACCTGACGCTCGCGGCGTGGTCGCCCAGAGCGTCGCGCATCGCGTGGAGCCCGGGCCGGGTGTTCGCCACCACGGCGCCCTCGCCCTGCTCCAGGCCCTCTCTGAGGAAGGCCACCGCAGTGGCGAGGTACTCCTCCTCCGAGTCGTAGACGAGCGCGTTGTGACGCAGCACGGCGTCAGCTCCGGGCACCTGCTCTCCCCCTCCGTTCGCGTTCGACGATCCACTCGTGTGTAGCACTAAGCCGCTGGCGGCCCGGATCAAGGAGGTTCCGCCGGCAGTGCGGGCCGGGTCAGCAGATCCCGCAGCTTGCCCAGGGCGCCGGCCTCGATCTGGCGTGCCCGCTCGGCGCTCAGGCCGAGTCTGGAGCCGACCTCCACCAGGGTCTGGGCGGACTCGCCCAAGCCGAAGCGGGCATTGACCACCGTCCGCTCACGGTCGGTCAGCGATTCGGCCAACGCATGTACTCGACGTACCTCGATGTCGTCGAGCACCAGGTCGAACGCCTGCTCCGCATCGGGATCGGCGAGGTGCTCCGCGACGTGGCCCATCGTGTCATCGTCGGGGTCGAGAGACGCCTCGATGCTCCGGGCCGGGCGGTCGGCGGTGAGCAGCCCGTGGACCTGGGCTCGGGTGAGGCCGGTGGCTGTCGCCAGCTCGTCCATCGTCGGCTCTCGCCCTTCCCTCTGGCTCAGCTCGTTGCGAGCCGCCCGCAACTCGGCCAACCGTCGAACCGCTCGGTCGGACAGCGCCACCGGACGGCTGAGGTCCGCCACCAGCTCTTGCATGGCCTTGCGCACCCAGAACGACGCATAGGCCCAGAACGGCGTACCCAGCCGTGGGTCGAACCGGCGCGCGGCGAACAGCAGACCCGCCACGCCGTCTTGGACGAGGTCTCGCCGCTCGACGCCTGCCGACAGCGAGAACCGGCGGGCCATGGCGTTGATCTCCGGGAGGAACGCCTCGACGAGGCGCCGGCACGCCGCGTCGTCGCCCGCCTCGGCCGCGATGACCAGGTCTCGTTCCTGCTCCACGGTGAGTCGCTTCGATCGGCTCACCGTGGGGCCCGATCCCGCGCGGCGGCCGAGGGCATCGGGTCCACTGCCCCTCCTTCTGGCACTCAGATCCTGCCACGTCGAGAGGCGGCTCGACAGCCACGTTTGCCTCGTGCCCTTCGCGGCTTAGTGACCGTAAGCAGCCCCCTCGCAAGGAGAAACGGGATGAGTGCTGATGTGAGCGTGACGACCCGCGCACCGGCCGGTGATCGAGGGTCCGGCACCGACGCCGTGGTCGTGCGCTCACCGCACGAAGACCCACCGGGGCGGGGCGCTCTCCTCGGACGCGCTGCGGAATGTCGACGTCTGGACGAGCTGCTCGACGGAGCGCGAGGCGGCGAAGGCGGCGTGCTGGCTCTGTGGGGTGAGCCGGGGATCGGGAAGTCCGCACTACTCGCCCACGTCGTCAGCTCCACCCGTGACATGCGTGTGCTCCAGGTCCAGGGGGCCGGACACGAGGCCGACCTGGAGTTCGCCGCCATCCACCAGCTGTGCCTGCCACTGATGGACCGGCTCGGCGAGCTGTCCGAGCCCCAGCGCGCAGCTCTCGAGACCATCTTCGGAGTCAGTGCCGGCGCACCCCCGGACCACCGGATCATCGGTCTTGCCGTTCTGAACCTCATGACCCATGCCGCCCAGGAGCTTCCGCTGCTGTGCACGGTCGACGACGCCCAGTATCTCGATCGCGGCTCCGCCCACGTCCTGTCCTTCGTCGCCCGTCGTCTGCAGGAAGCGCCGATCGCACTCGTGTTCACCACCCGTCGACCCGACCCCCATCTCTCGGGGCTGCCAGACCTGGAGGTGCTGAGACTCGACGACTCCGACGCACGGGCCCTGCTGGAGACCGTGGTACCCGTGGGTCCGGCCGCTCACGTTCGCGACCGGCTCCTGACCGAAGCGCATGGAAATCCCGGGGCCCTGCTCGAACTACCCCGTCGGCTGGACGTCACCCGGGTCGCCAGCGGCCTTCGGATACTCGCGGACGACGCCGTGCACGGCACGATCGAGCAGGGGTATCTCGACCAGATCCGGGGTCTTCCGACGTCGACTCGGCTGGTGCTGCTCGTCGCGGCCGCAGATCTGTCCGGCGATCCCCGGGTGGTGCGCGCTGCCGTCGAACGGCTCGGCATCGTCGACGCGACTGGCCTCGTCGACGATGCCGAAGCCCTCCTCACGCTCGATCCGAGGGTGACCTTCCGGCATCCGCTCGCGCGGTCCGCGGCCTATCGCGTCGCCGCCCCCGGTCAGCGTCGAGACGCGCATCTGGCGCTTGCTGCGGTCACCGATGCGGTGCTGGACGCCGATCGTCATGCGTGGCACCGGGCAGCCGCCTGTAGCGGACCCGACGAGTCCGTGGCGCGCGCACTCGAGCACTCCGTCGACGTCGCGCAGGTGCGGGGCGGATCGTCGGCTGCAGCGGCGTTCCTCCAACGAGCGGCGGCGCTCACCGCGGACGACGCGCGACGAGCCGAGAGGGGCTTGGCGGCTGCGCGTGCGAGCCTCCTGGCGGGTGACCACATCGCGACCAGGCGCCACCTCGATGCTGCAGAGCGCCACTGCGAGGACGATCGCCAGCAACTGCACATCGAGCTGGTTCGTGCGCAGCTCGAACTGGCGTCGGGACGGGTGGGAGAAGCAGGGGCTCTCTTCCTGGGCACTGCGCAACGGCTCGAGCACCATGACCTCGAGCTGGCCCGCGAGACCTACCTCAACGCGTGGCTTGCTGCCGCGGCCGAGGGCAGCCGCTCACGTCTGATCGAGGTCTCGAACTTGGCTGCCTCCCTTCCCGAGCCCGACTATCCGCGGCTCACAGACCGGCTGCTGAGCGGGTACGCGAGACTGGTCGCGGGCGACCGGGACGCTGCTGTGCGCATCCTTCATGCAGCCGGGGCGGCCATTCGGATGGCCTCGGACAGCGACGTCCTGCGGCTCGGCTGGGTGGTGTCCGGTCTCGGTCCCACCTTGTGGGACGACGGACTCTTCCGCGCGACGTGCACGATGCAGGTCCGCGCGAGCCGTGAGGAAGGAGCCCTGTGGGATCTCCCACGTCATCTCGGTGCCCTGGCCCTGGCCACCGCGTGGACGGGTCACCTCGCGGACGCCGGTTCGCTGATCGTCGAGGCCGAACAGGTCGCCGCCGCCACCGGAGGTGCGCCGGCTCCCCACGCGTCCTTGTTCCGCGCCGCGCTCGAGGGCGACGTGCAGGTCGCGTCGAGCCTGATCACTTCCGTCATCGCCCAGGATCCCGCCGATGGGCACTCCAGCGCGATCGCAGCGGCGCAGTGGTCGGCCGCCGTCCTGCACAACGGACTCGGCAACTACCAACAGGCGGTCGAGGCTGCGCAGGCGGCGTCCGCCCTCCCGGCGCCCTGTGTCTCCGTCTGGGCCCTGCCGGAGCTGGTCGAAGCGGCAGTCCGGGTCGGAGACCGCGACCTGGCTGACCGGTCCCTGACAAGACTGCTCGACACCACCCGGCCCTGTCGTACGCATTGGTCCACCGGGATCGCGGCCCGATGCCGAGCGGTCGTCGAGGGAGGCGACGGAGCCGACCCCCTCTTCCAGGAGGCGATCCGCAGGCTGGCGCTCACGAGTTGGCGCCCCGAGCTGGCCCGGGCACACCTGCTGTACGGCGAGTGGCTCCGCCGCGAAGGTCGGCGGGTCGATGCACGCGAGCAGCTCGCCCAGGCGCAGGAGCTCTTCGCCTCGGTCGGGATGGCAGCCTTCACGGAGCGTGCGCGCCGCGAGCTGCTCGCCACGGGGGCCACCGCCCGCCGCCGCGTCGGGCCGACGAGCGATACCGCCTTGACTCCTCAAGAGGCTCAGATCGCCTCGCTCGTGCGCGATGGCCACTCCAACCCAGAAGTGGCCGAGTTGCTGTTCCTGAGCCCGCGAACGGTCGAGTGGCACTTGCGGAAGGTGTTCATGAAGCTCTCGATCACCTCCCGCAAGCAACTCCGCCAGGCATTGCCAGGACCTGAGAGCGACCACGACCATGACCCGAGCGCGAGTCTGGTCCAGAGCTGAGGAGCCGAGCCAGATGGCCGCCCTCGCAGGTCAGCGGCGACTTCCCTACAACGCGACGCACTCGACGTGGTGCGTCATCGGGAAGACGCCGACGGTCCTGAACGTGAACGCAGACGTTTGACGACGACTGCGTTCCGCAACGAAACCAGCCGCTGATGCGGATCTAGCCATCCGAAACGGATGAGCACCTGGGAGCTGAGGAGCTCCCACGTGGCCAGCGCACGGGGCGAGAGGGCTTCGGCCTGGCAGGGGCACGAGACGTCGTGCACGTGAGGCGGGCCCACCGTCTGGTCCTCATGACGGTCGGGCCATCCGGTGTGGGCGGTGGGCCCCAGCCCCGGAGGAAACCCAGTACCAGCCGAGCAGCAGCGATCCTTCAGTTGCCGCGCGTGGGTCCCCCCGCGACGACAGTGCCGAGTGCCGTCTTGATCCCGGTGATAGTGGGACCCCAGTCGTCTCCGTCTCACCGCACCCTGCCACTGCGCGGACTTCGTGAGTCGGGCTGATGGCGTTGGTGAATCTCACCTACACGGCCTCTCGGCTACTGGCGGTACGAGATCGCGGCCCAGCGTTACACCGCGCCCGCCTTGTCCTGTCCCTGGAGTCGCACGTTCGACCGGCGCATGAACACGGCGTGGTGGCCTTGTTCGTCCGCACCGGACGGCGCCTCGCCCCTGAGACAAGACTTGTCCGACGATTCCTGCCATCCGCCGATCCGAGTCACCAAGACAACGATCACGAGAGTCAGCCCCAAGACGCTGACTCCGGCTGACCAGCCGGCCCTGTCGCGACGTCAACCCGTGCCATTTCGACGCGGAAGGACACCCATCGACGCCTGCGATGTCACAGATGGAGGGCAACGACTTGTCTAAGGGGCGATCAGAGCAAACGATGAGAGGTGGCGGATCATGCGAGTGTTCGTGGCAGGTGGCAGTGGGGTCCTGGGCCGTCGGCTCGTCCCGCGCTTGGTCGCCCATGGCCATCAGGTAACGGCGACGACCACGACCAAGAGCAAGGTGGACCTTCTGACGCAGCTGGGCGCAAAGGCGGTGGTGATGGACGGGCTCGATGCAGCCTCTGTCGGCGAGGCGGTGGCAGCCGCCCAACCGGATGCGATCGTTCACCAGATGACCGCCATCTCGATGACGCACGCCGGCAAGCCCGACATCAAGCACCCGGACAAGTGGTTCGCCATCACCAACCGACTGCGTTCCGAGGGGACCGATCATCTTCTCGCCGCGGCCGAAGCGAGCGACGTCCCTCACGTCGTCGCGCAGGGTTACGCCAGTTGGAACGGCGCACCTGAGGGCGGGTGGATCAAGACAGAGAACGATCCCCTGAATCTGATGGAGGGCACGGCCTCGTACCCAGGGCTGGCGGTGCTCCAGCGGGTCGAGGAGAAGGTGCTCGACATCGGCGGCGCTGTGATGCGATATGGCGCGTTCTACGGACCGGGGGCGATCGACGACCAGGTCACCCTGGTACGCAAACGGCAATACCCGCTGGTGGGTCGCGGGAACGGGTACAGCTCGTGGATCCATCTCGACGACGCTGCGAGCGCGACAGTCCTGGCAGTCGAGCAGAAGGCGACTGGAGTGTTCAACACGGTGGACGACGACCCCGCCCCTGCCAACGAATGGCTGCCCTATCTCGCTGAGTGCGCCGGCGCAAAGCCGCCTCGACGGGTGCCGGTGTGGCTGGCGAGAATGTTGGCCGGAGACCAAGCCGTGCTGATGATGACCGAGGGACGCGCCTTCTCCAACACAAAGGCCAAGCGTGAGCTCGGCTGGCAGCTCCGCTACCCCTCGTGGCGACAGGGCTTCAAGGAGGAGCTCGCATCATGAGCAGGGTAGAGGCGTTCGAAGACCTGCGACCGCTGTTGTTCTCCATCGCCTACCGGATCCTCGGCAGCGTGAGCGAGGCTGAGGATGCCGTCCAGGAGACCTGGCTTCGCTGGGAAGCGACGGCAACCACACCGGACTCCGTCAAGTCCTACCTGGCGGCAGCAGTCACTCGGATCTCAATCAATGTGTTGAACTCCGCTCGGGTGAGGCGCGAGGCCTACGTCGGCCCGTGGTTGCCAGAGCCTCTGCTCGAGGACCCCTACCAGGACCCGGAACGATCGGCAGAACTTGCCGACTCCACGTCCATGGCAGCCCTCTTGCTCCTCGAGCGCCTCAGCCCCCTGGAACGCGCAACCTTTGTGCTGCGCGAGGTGTTCGCCTTCGACTTCGCCGAGATCGCCACCGCGTTGGGCCGGTCCGAGGCCGCATGCCGACAACTCGGAGTCCGCGCCCGCCGGCACATGGACCAGGGCCGAACCCGGTTCGAGGCAGATCGGCGGCAGCGGCAGGAGCTTGCCGCCCGGTTCTTCGACGCCTTGCGAGACGGCAATGTCGACGGGCTGCGGACCCTCCTCGCTGCTGACGTCACCCTCGTCGGCGACAGCGGGGGCAAGGCCCCGCAGTTCGCCGATTGCATCGTCGGCGCCGAAGCGGTCTCTCGGATGCTGGCGAAACTGGCTGCGCCGTTCGTAAGTTGGGGAGGCATCGTCGAGCCACACGAGCTCAATGGTCAGCCCGGCGGCATCTTCCGCGACCGGGACGGCCGGGTCGTCAACACCTGGACGCTGGACATCCTCGACGGTCAGATCCAGACGATCCGCTCCGTCATCAACCCGGACAAGCTCGGACACGTGGGTGTTGTCGCGGATGCCTGGGCGGTCCTCCGGGAGACGCAGCAGGCTCGGCCGCCCACGAACCGTCCGTCGACACCGCAGAACGCCCACCACACACGAGAACTTCCGACATCAGAAGCCGGACAGGACGGATCACGATGACCAGGATCGCCATCATCCTCGGCAGCACCCGACCCAACCGTGTAGGCGACCAGGTCGCTACCTGGGTACACGGCATCGCATCGCACCGGGCGGATGCCGACTTTGAACTTCTGGACCTGCGAGACCACCCGCTACCGCACCTCAACGAACCTCTACCGCCGGCGCTCGGCCAGTATCAGCACGAACACACCAAAGCGTGGAACCGCACCATCGACTCGTTCGACGGCTACATCCTGGTCACGCCCGAGTACAACCAATCCACCTCCGCCGTCCTCAAGAACGCCCTCGACTACTCGAGCGCGGAATGGAAGACCAAAGCGGTCGGGCTCGTCTCCTACGGCGGGGCCGGGGGGCTTGGGGCTGCTGCGCAGTTGCGCCACTTGTGCGGAGTCCTGGGCATGGCCGACGTCCCCGAGCAGGTCGTGCTCATGCTGCACACCGAGTTCGAGAACCTCAAGACCTTCAAACCTGGTGATCGAGCGGCGATCTCTCTGACGACGATGTTGGAGCAAGTCGTCTCATGGAGCAGTGCCCTGGCTCCGCTACGCGAAGTCTGCGAACCACTACGAGCGTGAGCTGGCGGCCGTCTTCGGTGATGCAAGAGCGGTCTTCCTCACCTCCGTCAGCTATCTTCCCGTCCCGCAGGGGCCGTTGTGCTGGAGACGACGACGTGCTGGTGCCCACCCCTCGGCGTTGGTACCTGCAGTCGTGGAGAGTCTCGTCGCGGGCTTCTCCAATCGCCCGACCAGTAGTCGGAGAGGAGTGTGACCGTTTGAGGTCCGACGACAAGGTCAACTCATCGGCTGGCTTCGCGGCGTTCGCCGCCGCGCTGGTCACGGTCGCCGCCGCGGTCGCTCCGTATGTCGACCGTGCCTCCGGACACCGGTTGGCCGATCACATCAGAGCCGGCTACCCGTCCTACTCACGAGGTCAAGTCGCCCACGCCGTCAAGGTCTACCTGCTCCTCCTCACTCTCGCCGGCGCGATCGAGGGGCTTGGCTGGATCTGGGCGGCCTGGGGAGTGTTCGGCCGACGGATGTGGGCCCGTTGGGCGGTCACGGCGATCTGCACGATCCAGATCGGTGCCGCGCTGACGGGTCTGTTGGTCAAGGACACGTCAGGCGATGTCGGTCTCGCTCCGCTACTGGGGTGGATCGGGCTCGCGCCATGCGTGGTGGGAGGGATGGCTGTCGCGCTTGCCTGGCGAACGGCAGACCGCTCCGCTCACTCAACAGCATCCTTGTGAGCATTGACCCTGTCGGCGCGAGTGACCGGGGATGTCCCGCCGACTCGATCTTCCGCGCCTGACGCTGGACGGCTGGGCCCCAGGTGGGACCAGGACGTTGACTGTACGGGCTGGGCGCTCCGGCTCGAAGCCCCGTTGCCTCGGCACGGCAGGAAGTCGGCCCGGCTTGGGGCCACTGAAGTCGGCGTCGAGCTATCTGAGGAATGGAGAAGTGTCATGAGAGCAGTGGTGTTCGAGAAGCCGTCGAACGGTTCAGATCTCACCAAGGTGCACGAGGTCGCGCCGCCTGAACCGCAGGCCGGAGAAGTGCTGATCCGTGTGGAGTGCTCCGGCATCAACTACGTCGACCTGATGGCCCGCCGCGGCGACCGAGCGTATGTGTCGGGGTGGCCGTACCATCCGGGTTTGGAAGTCGCCGGCACCATCGTGTCCACCAGCGACGAGGACTCGCACTTGACCATTGGTGACCGAGTGGCTGCATTCACACGCGGAGGAGGCCTGGCCGAGTTTGCAGTCGCTGATCAGGCCCTCACCGTGGCCCTGCCGGACGACGTGCCGTCCGCGGCCGCTGCGGCAGCTCCTCTCATGTTGTCGACCGCGCAGCTCCTGCTCACCGCCGTGTCAAGGCTCGGCCCCGGCGACACGCTGCTGATGCACTCGGCCGGCGGCGGCCTCGGCACCGGCGTGGCGCAGATCGCCCGCGTCCTCGGATGTCGACTCCTCATCGGGACGGTGAGTAGTCCGGACAAAGAAGCCGCAGCGAAAGTAGCGGGATGGGACCACACCCTGGTTCGTGATCACCTGCTCTCGAAGCGAGTCGCTGAGCTGGCTCCAGAAGGTGTGGATGCGGTCCTGGACCCGCTCGGGACACAGATGCTCGAGTTCGACCTCGCGCACGCAGCGCGCAGCGGCAGAGTCGTCCTCTTCGGAAACCCCCAGGGCCACACACTCGGCGACCTCCCCCCAACAGGGAAGTTGATCAGCGAGAACCTCTCGGTCAGTGGATTCAGCATCAGTTCCTTGACCCGAACCGATCCTCGCCGCGTAGCCGACGCACTTCGCGAGGTTGTCGCACTGCTGTCGGCGGGTCGCATCGAGGTTCCCATCACGGTTGCCGACGGACTGGAAGAAGTCGCGGACGTCCACGATGCCATGGCACAGCGCAGAAGCACCGGCAAGTACGTCGTCCAGGTGGCATGACCTAGACCTGTGCACGGGGCATCGCTGGCTGTCCGGCTGGTCTGTCGCCCGCGCGGCGAGCGGTTCGGAAACCGATGCGGGTGCCGCATGCTCGTGCAGCAATGCGGCCGTTCGGGCGTCGATACGAGGCAGGCGATCTGGCTCGTGCGCTCGCCGCCCGGCGTGGAGGGATCGGTGCGTCTGTTCGGCATGTGGTAATCCCTGCGAGTTCCCGAGTCGACTGGTCCCGGCTTGCGGTGCCGGTGCCGACCTGTGTTGGAGCCTGCTCCGGGGACAGGTCGGGCCGGACTTGGCACGGGTGCCACGGAGATCCTGAGGGGGGTCGGACATGAGTCCCGGCCAAACAGTGCCGTGTTCAGCCGATGTCACGCTCCCGACAGCGCCACCAGGCCGTGGCGACCAGCGCAGCGGCGATCACGGTCAGCACCCCCTCGGGCACCCAGGCGAGGCTCTCGGCGGACACCTTGGCCACGTGGGAGTACGGCGAGAGCCCGGCTACCCATCGGTGCTTGGATCACGGGGAGCTCGAGGTCGAGCCCGCCCCAGGCGTCGACCGCATGCTGACGACTCGATTCACGTTCCTCAGTTGGTTCTCGGATGCGCGGTGGCGTGCCTCAGCAGCCAGTCGACTTCGCAGTGCAGGCCCTCCTCCACCTCGCTCAACGGGGTGACCTCGGTCTCGATCAACAGTCGCCGAGCGGCCTCGGAGGCCAGGTTTCGCGAACAGTTCGGACGGCAGCGCTCAGACCCCCAGCAGCATGGAGGTGGTCTTCCTTGAGCAAGATCATGTCGTTGAGGCCATCCGGTGATTCGAACCTCCACCACAACGCACCGCGCACTTGTCGAGCTGTCGCAAGCCGGGCGCCGTCCTACGCGTGTCGCACAGCAGGATCCCCGTCCCGTCGAGCGCATCGAGGAGAACATTCGTCCGCGTGGCGATGCCTGCCGCACGCTGGAGCAGGTCGAGCGCCGTTCGCTCGCCCGTGATCAAGGAACGGGCCACGACCAGCGAATTGCGCGGTTGTCACGGGAAGTCCTGTTCGGCCAGGGCCATCGTTGGAGTAGCCACGTCAGGGGGTGGCCTTGTCCCTGGTGTGACTGGTCACCGCAGCCTCTTCGAAGTACTCGCCGAGATGTCGATGGCCGGCGGTCGGGGAGATCACGTCATGGGTGAGCACGGTGAGTGGGAACTCGATGACCCCGTGCACGCGCAGCGGTGTCAGCAGACGCATCAGGACCAGGATCGAGGTGAGCATCCAGGCCGGGACGTGCGAGATGCGTGGCGGCGTACCCAACGCCTCGAAGGCGTCATGAGCGATCTGCTCATGGGTGAGCAGGTCAGGGCCTCCGAGCTCGAGCTCCTGAGCATCATCGTCGAGGGCGTCGGCAGCTGCCGAAGCGACGTCCGTGCCGTCGATCGGGTTGATTCGGAAGTTGCCGTCCCCGAAGAGGTAGACGCGGCCCTTTCGGGCCATCTTGAGGTACTCGTCGAAGTCGGAGAAGTAGCCGTTCGGCAACAGGATTGTGTATGCCATGCCGGAGTTGCGCAGATCCTGCTCGAAGGCGCGCTTCGCACGAACAAGCTGCAACTTCTCGAGGGCTGGCGCGCGGACCACCGACGTGAAGACGAATTTGTCGACGCCGGCCCGCGTGGCCTCCTCCAGCAGGTTCCGATTGGCGCCGTAGTCGACGTCCCAGCACGTCTGCCGACCCGCCTTTCCTACGAGTCCGATGGTGCTGATGACCACATCGATGCCGTCGCAGCAGCCAGCAAGTGCCTCCGGATCGGTGGCATCCGCCGTGAACACGTCATCGACCGCGTCGCCGGTGGACTTCAGCCGTGCGGAATCACGGGCCAGTGCTCTGACCTGGTGCCCACGGTGTGCCAGCTCCCGGACGATGTGCCTTCCCAGATAGCCGGTCGAACCGGCGACGAGAACCCTCACTTCTTCTTCTCCTTCTTCTCCATGTCGTGGGGCGGTTGGAGGATGCTGGTGGTGTCGCCAAAGCCGCGGCGCAGCAGCGGGGCACGTGCCTCGCGCAGGATCAGCCGCGTGACCAGGCGCCGGATCCCGTCACCGACGCGTGTGGCCGGTACCAGGCTGCGCGCAAAGGTGCGGGCACGACGCTGGCGCTCGCCAACGACCGGCCGCATGCGATCCTCGTACGCGGCGAAGGCGGCGCGATGGTCGCGCGGATGGGCTGCCAGCGCCTCAGCGAGCAGGTTGGCGCCGGCCATCGCGAACGAGGCACCCTGCGCGGAGGCGAGAGTCAAAGCCCCGCATGCATCTCCGATCAGCACCACGCGGCCACCGGAAATGAGCACTCTCACGACCGGTCCCCCGCCGCCACGCCCCTGATCCTCGGGTCGTACTCGTGCCAGCGAGCGACGACCTTCTCTTGGACCTCGAGCGGCCGGCCGTGCCCGAAGCTGTGTTTCACGGCGACGCGCCCCTCGGGGCAGACGGTCGGCCAACAGACAGTCATCGAAGGACCTCGCTCCATGACGTGTCGGCCCCCCGTCGCGCTCGTCCATCCCACCCCCATTCGTAGACCGATCGGTCTACGAATGGGTACAGTAACACCATGCCTCGAACACCGCGGCCGCTGGACCCCTCGCGCGAACGGGACCTGCTCCTCACCTCCGCCCGACACTTCGCATCCGAGGGATACGCAGGCACCTCCCTGAACAACGTCATCGTCGAGGCGGGCTGGGGAAAGAGCTCCTTCTACCACTACTTCTCCAACAAGCGCCGCCTCCACGATCACGTCGTGCTCACCTTGGCGGCGCGCCTCCTCGACGGCGTTCAGGTGCCTCAGATCGAGCAGGTCTCCCGCGACGAGTTCTGGGCCACCATGGTCGAGCTGCTCGACAACCTCGGACGAGCAGCACGACGTCACCCGGAGACGTGGTACCTCGGCGAGATGTTCCATCGCCCTGTCAGCGATGACGACGGGCGGCTGCACGAGCTACGAGGACAGGTCGAGCAATGGCTTCGCCGAGCCATCACCCACGGCCGCGAGATCGGGGTCGTCCGGAACGACCTTCCCGAGCAGCTCCTGATCGAACTGACCCTGGCAGTGATGCAAACGCTCGATCGTTGGGCAGTGCGTCACAAGCTCCACTCCCCAGGCGGACCCTCTGCACCCACCCTCTCCATGAAGGTCGTTCGCGACCTCATCGAGCAGCGTTGACCGCACCGGCGGGACCCGACTGCGAATGAGAGCCTCATGAACCAACCCCGCGCACGGCACCCTGGCCTGGTTCGAGGTCGCCGCCCGCGACCCCGACACCGCGCAGAAGTGCTACGGCAGCCCGTTCGACTGGCCCTTCGACGCCGACGGCCTCTCGGGGGCTGCAGGCATGGAGCACCGCAACTTCACCGCCAGAGATCGACCGCCCGGATGGCCGTTGCGAAGACGACGCCCGGGGAGGTTCGCATGAGGCTGTACAGCCGCATTCGTGGACGGGCTGGAATGCCCGCCAGGGCTGACATCGTCGACATGGAGAGTCTTCCTTTCCGATGTCGGCACCACCAGCCATCCGGACCTTCGGCATGCTGGTGAGAGCCGACACCATGCGCATGGCTCAGTCCAGCCGATCGCTCACGCGCCGGGCGGCCTGCACTTCTTGTCAACGGATGAGGTTGTCGCCGCGGGAGGTGCGGGCGTAATAGACCTCGCGTCCGACCCGCGCCTTGGAGGCGAGTCCGGCGGCGACCAGTCGATGGAGTTGGGCCGACACGCCTCCGGGCGCGAGCGTGAGGGATCGTGCCAGTTGGTCGGTTGTTGATGGCACGCCCAACAGCGTCAGAAGCCGGGCCCGGGTGGTTCCCAGGACTGCCGAGATATCCTGGTTGGCCTCTTCGGGTTCCCAGAGGGCTCCGACACCGCGTGCGGGATATCTGACGACGGGGGTCCAGGGCTCGGCGGTCTTGGCGTATACCCGGGGCCAGGCAAACGCAGAGGGGACCAGGACGAGCCCGCGACCGGTCAATGCGCGGTTGGGGTCTGCGACCTCGGCGATGCGATTGCTGATCACCAAGGTCTCGCTCGTTGGATCCCAGTGAATGTCTGGGTGCAGTTCATTCAGCATCGCGCCAGGACCCCGGTCGGCGGTGGCCATCGCTCGATGGTGAATGTCGCGTTCGAGTATTCCTCGCATCGCCGGCCAGATCGGCTCGATGGTGCGCGACCAGTACGCGCGCAGGTCGGCCGCCAGACCTCGGAGCTCTCTCCGTGGCGCCCTGACCATCGGGGCCAACGATGGCGGGACGCCATCGGAGTTCGTGGCTCGCACTTCGCGGCGCACGACATCGACAGGCGTGCCCATGATGACCGACAGCTCGTCGTCGATGTCCACCAACGGCGAGTCGGGCGTCGGCGCAAGGAACCCAGGCAGATGGCCGACGGGCTGGATGGCCAGGTCTCTCAGGTTCTGGTGGCGCGGATGGACGAGCAGAGGGTCATCCCGCTGGTCCGACAACCAGGGCATGTGGATGGCGTGCGTTCCCGGCCGTCCGAGGACTCGCAGGCTTGCGAGTAGTTCCCAGGCCGGCGAGATCGCCCAGCGCAATCGGCTCAGGTCCGTGGCGTCGAGCCTCAGGCGTACCTCCCGCATGGATTCACTCTAGTGTGAATCTGATGCCGCAGCGGGCGGCCGCGTCGAGGCTTCCCGCCATGACCACACACTCTGTCTCACCGGAGACGCGAGTTCCCGACAGCCCCGAGTTGGCCAGGGACCGCGGCAGGTATCTCGTTGCGTCCGGCGTGGCACTGTGGGGCGCGCAACTCGGTCGCGTGGCGGTTCCGCTGACGGCCGTCGCGTCCTTGTCTGCCGACGCACGCGGCACCGCGCTGCTGTCTGCCACCGTCGCCGTGCCCTTCATGATCCTGGGCCTGCCCGTAGGAGCCTGGCTCGACCACGTCCGGCGACGCCCGGTCATGATCACCGCCGACGTGGTACGCGCCGCCACGCTGGTGACGGTTCCCGTCGCAGATTGGCTGGGTTCGCTGACCTTCCTCCACCTGTGGTTGGTGGTGCTGCTCAACGGGGTCGCGACGGTGTTCTTCGACCTTGGCACCCAAAGTCACCTCAAGGACCTCGCGCCGGCTGACCGGTTGTTGAGGACGAACAGCAGGCTGGCGACCCTCACCCAAACCGCCCTGATCTGTGCACCACCACTCGCAGGCTTCGCCGCAGGACTCTTTGCTCCGTCCGCGGTCCTCGCCGCGACCGCGGCCGGTTACGCCTGGTCAGCACTCTGGCTTTCCCGACTCCGCACTCCGGAGCCGGCGCATCACGTTGGCGCACGGCGGCAACGGCTTCTGGCCGACATCCGCGAAGGGCTCGAGTTCGTCCGACGGCAGCCGGTGCTCCGCGCCGTCCTCGGCGCCGGGTGCCTGGTCAACTTCGGCAGCGCGGGGTTCACGGCAGTGCTGCCCGTCTACGCGCTGGTGGATCTGGGCTGGTCCCAGTCGCAACTCGGGATCTTCCTGGGCGCGGGAGGCCTGGGCGGCTTGCTGGGAGCCATGTCAGCGAACAAGGTTGCCGGCCTGCTCGGCGTCGGTCGCTCGGTCTTCGTGATCGGCGTGCTGATCGCCCCCACTGCTGCGCTGCTGCCGCTGACGGGAGACCCGGTTCCAGGCCCTGTCGCCGCAGCTGCCTGGGCGTTGATCATCTACAAGGTCGGCTTCGACGCCGTCCTCATGATGAGCTTTCGCCAGTCGGTCACTCCCGCCTACCTGTTGGGTCGGGTGAACGGCACCATGAGGGTCTTCTTCACTGGTTCCCTCGCCGTCGGCGCGGGCACCGCGGGAGCGGTCGCAACAGTGGCCGGCAACAGAGGCGCCATCCTCGTTGCCGCTGGCGCACTCGGCCTGGTGTGGACCCCGATCGCGTTGTCTCCGCTACGCCGCATGGCGACGTTGGACGGGGACTGATGAGTGCGAGAACCCCACGGGCGGCAATCGCGATCATGATCGTGGCGACCCTCGGTTGGGGATGCTCCTTCCTGCTGATCCGTGAGTCGCTGCTGATGACCGACCCGTACGGAGTGGCATTGAGCCGGGTCGCGCTCGGCGCAATGATCCTGGGCTTGATCCCGGCATGCACGCGAACTGTGCCATGGCGCGCGTGGCGGGGGCTTGGCGCGCTTGCGGTGACGTGGATGACGATTCCCATCGCCCTGTTTGCGCTGGCCGAACGGAGTGTCAGTTCGGCGACCGCGGGGATGATCAACGGATCGGCGCCGGTGTTCACCGCGATCGTCGCCGCAGCGCTCGCGAGAACGCCGCCCAGTGGACGACGCTTGCTCGGCCTACTCCTCGGGGCGATTGGAGTCGCTGCGATCGCACTGCCTGGGGCCACGAGGGCGCCGGAGCGCCCCTGGGCGTGACCCTCGTCCTCGTGGCAGTCGCCCTCTTCTACGGCGTGGCGTTCAACATCGCAGGCCGGCTCCAGCGCGAGCACGGAGCGCTGCCGGTGATCTCGGCGCGCCATGATCATTGCAACTCTGCTGCTCACACCGGCTGGGCCGCCGGACCTCATGACCGCGCAACCCGTTCCCCACGCGATCCTCACTCTGGTACTTCTCGGGAGCAAAAAGTGAGCCTCAAGGCCGGTTCCCAGAGGCAGGCGCAGAGGACCCGAATCACATCAGTGCAGGTCCGAGCCGCTCTTCGTCAACAGCGCGACGCATTCGACGTGGTGCGTCATCGGGAAGACGCGAAAGCCGTTGAGCGTGCTGGAGAATGGTTGCGCTCGCCTGCGGTCACGGCCCTCCCTAGCCGCTGACCTGCGGGGATGCCGACCCGAGCCTCTGGTGCCGTCGGCACGCGATTGCAGGCAGGTGCGAATCAAAGCGAGCCCAATCCGAGCCCCCGTGTCAGCGGGCTCCGACGAACGCGAACGACGGCAGACAGAAGGGGAGACTTCATGGGCGAGTTCAAGCTGACCACGACATCTGACTCCGGGGTCTCGCTGACCGGCGGCAACATGCCCGGACCGACGGCTCCAACAACAGGCGCAGAGCCGGTCGGTCGACCTCGGTCCTGACTGACAGTTCGAAGCGGCGACCCCTTGTCCGTTGGCAGCATGGCACAGGCGACCCGGCGCCAGGACTCCGTTCACGGGGCTGGCAGTCGACATCGCGCCGGGAGTACAACGATCTCAGGCGCCGGGGTCCAGATGACCTCGGCACGTTCAGACGGGGAGGAGTCATGAGACGTCGCGTGGGTTTGATCGCGTGCGTGAGCGCGGCACTGTTGGTCGGAGCGACGATGGGGCCGACGGTGGCTCAGGCCGCTGTCTCGGGGTTGGTCCGCATCCAAGGCGGCGGCAGCCATCACGTCGCGAAGGTCACGTCCAAGGGAAAGCTCTCGGTGACCGACGGGACCGCACAGACCAAGGCACACCAGCTCGAGACGACGGTGGCGTCCCCGGGCCAGGCGGTGAACAAGCTGGGCTCCCCCACCTGCGCCTCCGGCGGGTTCTACAAGGTCCCGGCCAAGAAGGCACTGATCATCACCGGCGCTGTGTTCTACAACCACCCCAACGGCGCGGGCGATGACGAGCAGGACCTGTTCATCGGCCCGGCCAGCACGCCGTGCACGTCGTTCGTCGCTGCCGGTGTCAGCAACGGGGAGCATGCCACGCTCCCGCAGGCGTTCAGCCCCGGAATCCCCGTCCCGGCGGGCTACGCGCTGGGTGAGGCGTCGCTGAACGACAGCGGAACGGTCATGATCTACGGCTACCTGGTGCCGGCTTCGGC
>JBAUWD010000518.1:0-1843 GCA_049583575.1 Nocardioides sp. | reverse complement strand
GCTGACCATGGCCGAGTACTTCCGCGACGAGCAGAACCAGGACGTGCTGCTCTTCATCGACAACATCTTCCGGTTCACCCAGGCCGGCTCCGAGGTGTCCACTCTGCTGGGCCGGATGCCGTCCGCCGTGGGGTACCAGCCCAACCTCGCCGACGAGATGGGCCAGTTGCAGGAGCGGATCACCTCCACCCGGGGGCACTCGATCACCTCGATGCAGGCGATCTACGTGCCGGCCGACGACTACACCGACCCGGCACCGGCGACCACGTTCGCCCACCTCGACGCCACCACCGAGCTCTCGCGCGAGATCGCCTCGCTCGGCATCTACCCGGCGGTGGACCCGCTCACCTCGACCTCCCGGATCCTCGACGCCCAGTACATCGGCAAGGACCACTACGACTGCGCCATCCGGATCAAGCAGATCCTGCAGCGCAACAAGGAGCTCCAGGACATCATCGCGATCCTCGGTGTGGACGAGCTCTCCGAGGAGGACAAGATCATCGTGTCCCGGGCCCGCCGCATCCAGCGCTTCCTGTCCCAGAACACCTACGTCGCCAAGCAGTTCACCGGCATCGAGGGCTCGACCGTCCCGGTCGCCGAGACCGTCGAGGCGTTCAACAAGATCGCCGACGGCGAGTACGACCACGTGGCCGAGCAGGCCTTCTTCATGTGCGGCGGGCTCGACGACGTCGAGCGCAAGTGGGACGAAATCCAGAAGAGCCTCTGATGAACGAGCGGAGCGAGCCCATCGATCGGCACAGCGCGACCGGTACGCCGTCGGCGCCCGTGCGTAGCGAGGTGCGCTGATGGCGAAGACGATGCAGGTGTCCCTCGTGGCGGCCGATCGCGAGGTCTGGTCCGGCGAGGCGACGGTCGTGAACGCGCGGACCCTCGCCGGCGAGATCGGCATCATGGCGGACCACACGCCGGTGATGTCGGTGTTGCGCGGCGGTCAGGTCGACGTCCGCACGGTCGACGACGGGCACTGGGTCGCGGCCGTCGACGGTGGGTTCATCTCGGTCGCCGACAACCACGTCCGGCTAATGTGCGAGTACGCCGAGCTGTCCCACGAGAGTGACTTCGAGGAGGCCAAGCGGTTGATGGAGGAGCGCAAGGCCGCTCTCGAGGGCGACGCCTGACGCGTCGTACCTCCCGGACCTGGGGGAGTGCATGCCGATCTGGGAGAGGCTGCTGGAGTCGGCAGCCGGCATCCTCCTGCTCGTCCTGCTGCTCGGCGTCGCCCTCATCGTCCGCCGCCGGTGGCTCTCGCGCCACGGCGGCACCTTCGAGCTCAGCTACCGCGCCCGGGGCAACACGCCCGGGCGCGGTTGGCTGCTCGGGCTCGGTCGCTACGCCGGCGAGAGACTCGAGTGGTTCCGGATCTTCTCGCTGTCCCCGCGTCCGAAGCACGTGTGGCAGCGCAGCGGGCTCGCCTACGTCGACCGGCGCGTCCCCGAGGGCGTCGAGCAGCTCTCGCTCTACCCCGGACACGTCGTCATCCGCTGCGAGACCCCGAACGGTGACATCGAGCTGGCCCTGGGCGCCTCCTCGCTGATGGGCTTCCAGTCCTGGCTCGAGGCCGGTCCGCCGGGCGCACAACACCTGTGACCTCTCCCTCCGCCACCGCCGCGCGCAACGCGGTCTCGGCCGTGTTCGCCCTCAACGGCCTCTGCTTCGCGACCCTGGCCTCGCGACTACCCGACCTGCGCGCCTCGCTCGAGCTGTCCAACGGCGCGCTGGGCTCGCTGCTGCTCTCGGTCGCCGTGGGCGCGATGGCCGGGATGCCGGCCAGCGGACACCTGGTCGAGCGGTACGGCGCCGCCTCGGTGGTGCGCCTCGGGGC
>JBAUWD010000517.1:0-6006 GCA_049583575.1 Nocardioides sp. | reverse complement strand
CCGCTGCGCGGTCCGCGCCCGGTCGGCGGCGGCGAGCACCCGCAGTCGCACCGCTGCGAGCACCGACTCGGCCTCGGAGAGGGCTCGGAGCAGACGCGCCTGCTCGTCGCCCTCGAGCCCCGCGACCTCCAGCTCGCCCATGCGGGCGAGACAGCCGAGCAGCTCCGCGACCGGGTCGCTGAGGGCGGATGCTGGTGAGGTGGGCATACCGGTATGGTGATACGAACATGCGTTCGAACGCAGGGTGCCATCCACAGGCTCCCGCGGACGCCGCCGGCGCGGGCCGGAGGCTCAGCGGTGCTGGATCCGGAACGGCGTCTGGTGGCCCTGGCCGAACGAGCAGGCGTCCGCCCACGACGGCACGACGTGGTGGTTGCAGCCGACCCAGCCGGTCTCGTAGTGGACCGCCGAGCCGTTGACGCGGACGTCGAGCTCCTCGTCGGCGGCCGGGTCGATGAGCCGGCCTGAGAAGAAGCCCGAGTGTCGGGCTGCGTGAGCGTGTGCCGGACCCAGGAGCGACAGGGTCGTGAGCGCCGGTACGAGCGCGCCGGCCAGCCGTGCGGCGACGGCTCGCCTGGTCGTGGTGTCCACGCGAGGAGGACAGGCAGTACGACGTACGCCGCGGGCCGTTCCGGCGAGACCGACCCGAGCAGACGCAGCAGCAGACGACGGTCTGCCAGAATCTCCGACGTGGATCCGACACGCATCAGGGACGTCCTCGGGTCGGACAGCACGCCCCTCATCCGGACCGACTTCAGTGACGACGCTGCCTGGCAGACCGTCGTCAGCGAGGTCTCGAAGCCGGTCGACCTCGATCCGGAGAACGCCGCCTCCGGCGAGAACGGGTACGCCCCCGACCTCACCCTCATCGACGACCGGGCCTTCGAGGGCGTCACCGGTGCTGCCCTCGGTGCGGACCTGGACGTGGTGGAAGACGCCTGTGGCTATGCCCTCCTGGCAGACGATCGGTCGATGGCCGAAGCGCTCGCCGGGGGCGAGCTCACCCTCGACTACGTCGACCTGTCGATCACCGACCCCGACGACGCGGAGCTCTTCAACTCGTACCTGGGCCGCAGCTTCCGATGCGTCGTACCGGAGATCGCCTCGATCGACGCCAACCTGTCGATCGCCAACCTCGACTTCAGCGACTTCGCCGACAACACGGACCCCGATGGCGTGTTCCGCGGGTTCGAGGGCGACAGCTGATCCCACGCCGGGACGTCATCAACGGGCTGGGTGGCAACGACCCGATCTACGGCGGGGGCGGCAAGGACCTGATCTGCGGCGGCTCCGGCGCCGATCTCCGGTACGGCGCCGCCGGCAACGACCGGCTCCTGGGCGAGCGTGAGCTGGTGCCGAGCGCGGTCCGTGCGTGGCGCAGCCGCTCGCCGACGGGGTGACCTGCAGGCGTCGACTTTCTCGACGTTCCTGGGGCGAGATCCCGACTCCGCTGCAAGACTTTGCGCGTGAGTGAACCCGTCGTCGACGTCCGGAGCCTGCACGTGCGCTTCGGCGAGGTGGAGGCGGTCGCCGGCATCGACGTGCAGGCGTACGCCGGGCAGGCGACCGCGCTGCTCGGGCGCAACGGCGCCGGCAAGTCCACCACCATGCGCGTGCTAGCGGGCGTCGTACCCCCGACCGCCGGCACGGTGACCGTGGCGGGTCACGACATCCGCACGGAGGCGCTGACCGTCAAGCAGCTCACCGGCTACTGCCCCGACGTCGGCGGGCTGGTGCCGCGCGCGACGCCGTGGGAGCATCTGCAGCTCAGCGCGCGGCTCCGCCGGCTGGACGACTGGGAGGACCGCGCCCGCGACCTGCTGGAGCGCTTCGAGCTCGGCGACGTGATGAACCGCGTGACCGGTGGCTTCTCCCACGGGATGGGTCGTCGGCTCTCGGTGGTCCTCGCCGCCATGCACGAGCCCCAGGTGCTGCTCCTCGACGAGCCCTTCGACGGCGTCGACCCGATCGGCGTGGAGGCGACCTTCGACGTCATCGCCGACGCACGGGCGCGCGGGGCCGCCATCTTGCTGTCGACCCACCTGCGTGACCTCGCCATCCAGGCGTGTGGCTCGGTGCTCGTCATGCGCGGCGGCTCGCGCGTCGCCACCGTCGACGCGGACGCGATGGCCGGCGAGGAGGGGGCACGTGCCTACCGCGCTCTCCTCGACTGAGGCCGGCCCCACGGCGTACCTCACCACCGGCCACGTCGCGGCCGCGCGGCGGGCCGTCGAGGACGTCCGCATCCTGTTCGGCTTCCGCGCCCAGGCCGTGCGGCGGCGCCACCTCGCGCGGGCGCTGTCGCTGGTCTTCGTGGCGCTCACCGTCGGGGCGGCCGTGGTCCCGGCGCTCACGCCTGGTGCGCACGCCCCGGGCCGGTCGTTCAACGTCTTCCTGCTCGTGCCGTCGGCGATGGCGGGCATCCTGATCCTCAACATGAGCTCGGCGATCGCCTCCGGCGGTGGCCGCGAGCTGATCTCGCGCGACCAGGCGTCGCCGTACCCCGTGAGCCCGACCACCGACCACCTGGGCGCGCTGCTGCTCGCTCCGCTCAACATCGCGTGGATGATCCAGGCCTGGGTGCTGCTCGGGTCCGTGTCGTACGCCGTCCAGCCGGGTCGTCTCGCCCTGGCCGAGGTGATGATCGTGCTGTGGCTGCTCTTCTGCACGGCGGTCGGCCAGGTGGTCGCGTGGACGATGGAGGCGGTACGCCGTGGGCCGTACGGCATCGCGCTCAACCGTGGCGTGCTGATCTGTCTGGGGATCGCAGCCGGGGTGGTCCAGCTGACGCATCACAGCACCCAGGTGCTCGACCGGGTGCCCACCGTCTGGTTCTTCGCGGGCGCCACTGCGGGCTGGAGCCTCCGGTGGTCGCTGGTGGCGGCGACCCTGGTGCTGGGCACGCTGGTCGCGGTCGTCGTCGGGGCCCTGCCGGCCCACCTCGCAGCCCGGCGGATGCCTCGCGACGAGGCCCGGATGGAGACCGACCAGCACGAGCCCCGGCCCATGGCCCGCACGGTGCTCGGCACGCTCATCCGCAGCGACCGCGCCTCCGTCTGGCGCTCGGTGCCGATGCGGCGCGGCGTGCTCGTGCTCGCACTCGGGCCCGGTCTGGTCGCGATCTTCAGCAACCTGCCCTGGGCGTCCTTGACGATCCTGCCGGGCCTGGTGGCCTCGGGTGGTGCACTGCTGTTCGGCGTCAACGCCTGGAGCCTCGACGGTCGCGGCGCCCTGTGGCGGGAGAACCTCCCGGTGGGTCCGACCGTCCTCTTCGACGCCCGCGCGTGGGTGCTGACGGAGTTCCTCGCCACCGCCTCGATGGTCACGATCGGGGTCGGCGCGCTGCGGGCGGGCATCCCCAACGCCCAGGAGTTCTCCGCGCTCGCCTGCACGTTGGTCGTCGTACTGCTCCAGGTGGTCGGCGCGTCCCTGCGCTGGTCGCTCGCCCATCCGTACCCCGTCGACCTCCGCTCCGCCCGCGCCACCCCGGCGCCGCCGGCCGCGATGGTCGGCTACTCCACCCGCCTCGCCGTCAGCACGACGTTCACCAGCCTGATCTTCTCCGGGTGCGCCCACGTGCCCGAATGGCGGCTCTCGATCGTGATCGCCATCCCGTGCCTGATGTGGTCCGGGGTGCGGCTCGCCCGGACCCGCCACCTGTGGCGCGACCCGGTTGCGCGCGCGACCGTCGTCACCACCACCGCTTCCTGACCCGACCGCGCCGCGAGGCCTCGACGAGCCCGCCCACCGGAGGCCCGCACTAGGGTCGGGCCATGGACTTCGCTCCCTCCCAACGCGCGGCGGATCTGACCGCGAGGGTGGCCGACTTCATGGCCACCGAGATCACCCCGGTCGAAGGCGACTACCTCCGCGAGCTGGCGGAGGCGCGCCGTACCGGAGACCCGTGGACGCCCCTGCCCGTCCTCGCCGACCTGAAGCGCAAGGCGCGCGCCCAGGGTCTGTGGAACCTCTTCCTGCCGAGGGAGCATGCGGGCGAGTACGCCGCGCGCTTCGGCACCGACGGTGGGGAGGGGCTGACCAACGTCGACTACGCCCCGCTCGCCGAGCAGATGGGCCGCTCCGCCATCGCACCGCTCGTCTTCAACTGCAACGCACCCGACACCGGCAACATGGAGGTGCTGCTCCGCTACGGCTCGGAGGAGCAGCGAGCGGAGTGGCTCGAGCCGCTCCTCGACGGCACGATCCGGTCGGCGTTCACGATGACCGAGCCCGAGGTGGCCTCGTCCGACGCCACCAACATGGCGGCGACCTGCGTGGTCGACGGCGACGAGATGGTGGTCAACGGTCGCAAGTGGTGGTCGACGGGCGTCGGCCACCCGGACTGCCGGATCTTCGTGTTCATGGGGGTCACCGACCCGGAGGCGGAGCGGCACCAGCGCCACTCGATGGTGCTCGTCCCGCGCGACACCCCCGGCGTGGAGGTCGAGCGGATGCTGACGACGATGGGGACCTACGACGAGCCGCTCGGTCACGGCGAGGTGTCCTTCACCGACGTCCGCGTCCCGCTGGGCAACGTGATCTCCGGCCCGGGCCAGGGGTTCGCGATCGCGCAGGGACGGCTGGGGCCGGGTCGCGTCCACCACTGCATGCGCCTGATCGGACTGGCCGAGATGGCCCTCGAGCGGGCGTGCCGGCGCGGCCTCGAGCGCACGGCGTTCGGCAAGCCGCTGGTCAACCTCGGGGGCAACCGCGAGCGCATCGCCGACGCCCGGATCGCGATCGACCAGGCCCGGCTGCTGGTGCTGCACGCCGCCTGGAGGCTCGACGAGGGCGGGCCGAGGAACGCGCTGGCCGAGGTGTCCGCGATCAAGGTCGCGGTGCCGACCATGGCCCAACAGGTCATCGACATGGCGCTCCAGCTCCACGGCGGGGGCGGCATGTCCGACGACTTCCCCCTTGCCGCCGCCTGGATCGGCGCCCGGTCGCTGCGCCTGGCCGACGGTCCCGACGAGGTGCACCGCGGGATGGTCGCGCGTCTCGAGCTCGGCAAGTACGCCGGCCGATGAGCCGGGCCCTGGTCACCGGCGCCGCCTCGGGCCTCGGGGCCGCGCTGACCGCGGCGTTGCGGGCGCGTGGCGACGAGGTGCTGGCGACGGACGTGACGTTCGGGGCCGTGGTCTCGACGGGCTCGACCGACGGGGGTGGCTCGGCCGACGGGGGTGGCTCGACCGACGGGGGTGGCTCGGCCGACGGGGGTGGCTCGGCCGACGTTACGCAGCTGCGTCTCGACGTGACGTCCGACGACGACTGGACCGCCGCGCTCGCCTGGGTCGAGGGGCACTGGGGCGGCCTCGACCTGCTGGTGAACAACGCCGGAGTCGCCGGCGGCGGCCGCATCGACGTGGCCGGGCTCGACGAGTGGCGGTGGATCATCGAGACCAACCTGCTCGGCGTGGTGCGCGGCTGCCGCACGTTCGTGCCGATGCTGAAGCGCCAGCGGTCCGGTCGCATCGTCAACGTCGCCTCGCTGGCGGGCCTGGTCCACCCGGCCGGGATGGCGTCGTACAACGCGGTGAAGGCCGGGGTCGTGGCCCTCACCGAGACGCTGGGCCACGAGCTCGCGCCGTACGACGTGCGTGCGAGCGTGGTGTGCCCGTCCTACTTCCGCACCAACCTGATGTCCTCGCTGCGCGGCGCCGATGAGGCGCTCGGGGCCGTCGTGACCCAGCTCGTCGAGTCGTCGCCGCTGACCGCCGACGACATCGCGGTCGCCGTGCTGGCTGGGCTCGACGCGGACGAGAGGGTGATCCTGCCCGACCCCGCGGCGCGCGCGGCGTACGACCTGAAGCTGCGCGACCGCCCGGCGTACGACGCCCAGCTGCGCCACCAGGCCGAGCGGCTGCGCGGCCTCACCGAGGGGTCGGGGAACTAGCAGGGCGGAGGGGGGCGCTCGTCGGCCGATCTTGCGGCATCGTGGGAGCATGCCCGTCGGGGACGTGGAGTGGCTGGAGGTCGGGGCCCGGCGCGCGCCCGTCGCTGCCGCGC
>JBAUWD010000516.1:0-4523 GCA_049583575.1 Nocardioides sp. | reverse complement strand
ACGCCGAGCTGCTCCGCTGGCGCTGGGCCGCGGACGTCGACCCGCCGACGCAGGCCGAGCTGATCGACGCCTGGCGCGACGCCGTCACGCTCTTCGAGTCGTACGCCGCCCCCTACGAGCTCGCCGTCGCCCGGGCCCAGCTCGCTGAGCTGCTGGTGTCGACGGGAGACGTGGAGGGGGCGAAGGCGCCGACTGAGGCGGCTGCCGAGACGGCTCGGCGACTGGGGGCGGGGCCGCTCCTGCAGCGCCTGGGGGGCGCCGCGCGGCCTGCGGCCACCGAGGTGCGGTCAGCGCTGACGCCGCGCGAGTCCGAGATCCTCGCCCTGGTCGCCGAGGGCCGCAGCAACGGCGAGATCGGGCGGCAGCTCTTCATCAGCACCAAGACGGTGTCGGTCCACGTCTCCAACATCCTCGGCAAGCTCGGTGCGGCCGGGCGTACCGAGGCCGCGGCCATCGCTCGTCGCGAGGGCCTCCTCGACTGATCCCGAGTGACCCCGGTCACTCCGCGGCGAGGTTCACGTACTCGTAGTATGGCGGGAACGAACGGAGTCGCCCATGACCATGCTGCACCAGCGCGCACCCGCGGAGCTCACCGCGCGGCGCTTCGAGCGGATGCGCCCCTTCGGGGGAGACACGGCGCCACCACCCGTGGACCGCACCGGTCTGCCGCCGGGCCCGCGCTGGCCCGGCTGGCTGCAGAGTGTGGGCCTCCTGCGCTTCCGGCATCGGTTCGTCCCCCACATGTGGCGCAGGTACGGCGACGTGTTCACCGTCCGCGTCGTACCCGGCGGTCGTCCCGTCGTGCTGTTCACGCGACCCGAGCACGCCAAGGAGATCTTCGCCGGCGACCCGGAGGTCTTCCACGCCGGCAAGGGGAACGCGATCCTGGGACCGATCATGGGCGAGCACTCGCTGCTCCTCCAGGACGGCGCCGAGCACAGACGCGCCCGAGCCCTGCTGATGCCGGCCTTCAACGGGCATGCCCTGCGGGGGTACCGCTCGCTGGTCGAGGACGTCGCGCGAGCTGAGGTCGCGCGCTGGCGCCCGGGCGAGGAGTTCCGCAGCCTCGACCGGATGAACGCGCTGACCCTCGAAGTGATCCTCCGCGTCGTCTTCGGGGTCACCGACGAGTCGCGCCTCGCGCTGCTGAGGCCGTGCGTCAACCGGACGGTCAACATCAGCCCGGCGGTGCTGCTCGGCTGGGGCTACCCGTGGCTGCAGCGGTTCGGGCCGTGGCGGCGGACCGTGGCCAACGCCTACCGGCTCGACGGGCTGATCTACGCCGAGATCAGCGAGCGGCGTCGCGCCACCGACCTCGACGAGCGCACCGACGTGCTCTCCCGGCTGATCCTGGCGGGCGACGACGGCGACCGGCTGACCGACGAGGAGCTCCGTGACCAGCTGGTCACCCTGCTGCTCGCCGGCCACGAGACCACGGCCACGGCCCTCGCGTGGACGCTCCACGAGCTCGGCAGCGACCGCCGGCAGCTCGAACGCGCGCGTGCGGCCGCCCGGCCCGGTGACGACGACCGGCTCGAGGCCGTGCTGAAGGAGTCGATGAGGCTCCACCCGGTCATCCCGATGGTGGTGCGCACGCTGATGGCCCCGGTCACCCTGGCCGGCTGGCACCTGCCCGCCGGCGCGACGGTCGGCCCGTCGATCCTGGTCAGCCACGGCCGCGCCGACAACCACCCCGATCCCGAGCGGTTCGACCCGGAGCGCTTCGTCGGCCACAACCCGCCGGTCAACACCTGGATCCCGTTCGGGGGCGGCGTGCGCCGGTGCATCGGCGCGGGCTTCTCGATGATGGAGGGCGTGGCGGTGCTGCGCGAGATCCTCACGGCCTACGACGTGACCTCCGTCGGACGCGACCGGCCGAAGGTCCGCAACATCACCAGCGTCCCGCACCGGGGCGCCCGCATCCGACTGGGCTGAGCAAGAGTTGGTCAATTGGACGCCAACCGGCCTCCCCGGCCGTCACAATGGGTGACTGTGGTGTGGGGGGCTCGTCTTCGCGCGCTCCGGATGGACACGGGTCCGTTCCGCGAGCATCGTGACTTCCGCCTGCTCCTGATCGCCGGCACGGTCTTCTACCTCGGCGGGATGATGACCTACGTCGCCATCCCCTACCAGATCTACCAGCTCACCCACTCCAACTTCGCGGTCGGCGCCGTCGGGCTGGTCGAGCTGGTCCCGCTGATCGTCTTCGGCCTCTACGGCGGCGCCCTGGCCGACCACGTCGACCGTCGTCTCCTGCTCATCTGGACCGGCATCTTGCAGGCGGCGTTCACCGCCTGGCTCGCCATCAACGCGTTCAGTCCCCACCCGCGGCTGTGGGAGATCTTCCTGGTCTCGGGCCTGCTCGCATCGGCGTCCGCGCTCCAGCGGCCCTCGCGCGAGGCCCTGTTGCCGCGCACGGTCCGGCACGACGAGATCACCGCCGCGAACGCGCTCAGCAGCCTGGGCATGCAGGGCGGCGTGCTGATCGGTCCGGCCATCGGCGGCGTGCTCGTGGCGTCGTTCGGCCCGGGCTGGTGCTTCCTCGTCGACATCGTCGGTCTGTTCGTCGCCTCGATGATGTACGCCGCGATGCGGCGCTACCCCCACGTCGGTGAGACCGAGCCACCGAGCCTCAGCGGCATCGGCAAGGGCCTGCGCTACGCGATCAGCCGGCGCGACCTGCTCGGCACCTACGTCGTCGACATCGCCGCGATGCTGCTCGCGATGCCGATCGTCCTGTTCCCGGCGCTCGCCCAGAAGGTGTTCCAGGACCCCCACCTGCTCGGCCTGCTCTACTCCGCCGAGACCGTGGGGGCACTCGTGGCGACGGCGCTGTCCGGGTGGACGTCCCGCGTGCGTCGGCACGGTCGGGCGATCGTGCTCGCGGCCATGGCGTACGGCGCCTTCATCGCGCTCGCGGGAAGATCCCCCAACATCTGGGTGGCGCTGCTCTTCTTCACCCTCGCCGGCGGCGCGGACATGATCTCGGCGGTCTTCCGCGGCACGATCTGGAACCAGACCATCCCCGACAGCATCCGTGGCCGGCTGGCCGGCATCGAGATGCTGAGCTACTCCATCGGCCCCCTGGGCGGCCAGGTCCGTGCCGGCATCGTGGCCGACCGGTGGACGGTCCGCGGGTCGATCGTCAGTGGCGGGGTCAGCTGCGTGGCCGGGGTGGCGATCACCGCGATGTGGCTGAGCGACTTCTGGCGCTACGACGCGGCCACCGACGAGCACGCCGTGGCCCAGAGACAGGCCAGGCAGCTCGCCGGCGGACGGGTCGATCCGGCTCAGCCACACCCGTGAGGTGATCGGGCCGGCGCTCCTTCCTCGGGTTCCTCGGGAGCCCGGGGCACCCGGTGCGCGCCGGAGTTGGGCCGTTCCGCGACAATGGCCGGACGAGGAGGTGGTGGCACGTGCGTGCCGACGAGAATCGCCCGGTGCTGGCCGGCCTGCTGGCCCTGGTGGGCGTGGCGGTGGCCGTGGGCCTGGTGACCGCGGTGGCGTTCGTGGCCGGCGCCCACATGCTCGGGCTCGGCGGAGGGCAGGCGGCGACGGCCGGCGACGCCGGTGCCTCGATGTACCTGCCCAAGCCTCAGAAGACCAAGGCGTCCGACGGCCCGTCGATCACGCTCGGCTCCGAGCCGACCCACAGCGGCTCGACGAAGTCGCCCACCATCCACAAGCCGCACAGGCGCATCTCACTGCAGGCCGGCGAGAGGTCGGTGGCACCGATGGGCCGGATCGACCTCACCGGCAGCTATCCCGGCGGCGAGGGTGCGGTCCTGAACGTGCAGAAGTTCAGCAACGGCTCGTGGCAGGACTTCTACTCGATCTCCGCCACCGTGTCGAACGGCACGTTCTCCACGTACATCCAGACCGGCACCCCCGGGGTCAACCGGTTCCGGGTGATCGACTCCGACACGCACCTCGCCTCCAACCCGGTGAGCGTCAGGATCCGCTGAGGGCCCGCCGACCTCAGCGAGGAGCGTCCGCACAGGTCGCCGCGAAGCGGCGAGTGGTACGCCGCGGCCGGGCAGCCAGGCGGCGCCGTACCCAGGGCAGAGCGCTCGGCTGTCCCGCCAACACCCCCCCGAGCACCAACAGCATGCCCACGGCCTGCAGCGGCCCGAAGGCCTCGCCCGCGACGGTCACCCCCAGCGCCGTACCGACCACGGGGTTGACCAGCCCGATCAGGGACACGGCACCGGCCGGCATGGCCCGCAGCCCGGTGAACCAGCACCAGTACGCGAGCCCGGTGCCGGCGACCATGAGCCACAGGTAGCCCGCCACCGCGGGGCCGCCCAGGCGCGGCGCGGGCCCCTCGAAGACCAGGGCGACAGGGAGCAGGGCCAGGCCACCGACCACGAGCTGCCACGAGACGAGGGTGAGCATGTCGACCGGCGGGACCCAGCGCTTGACCAGCACGAAGCCGAGCGCCGAGACGACCACCGAGCCGAAGGCGCCGGCCAGGCCGAGCGCGTCGAGGTGACCCGGTGAGCGCAGCACCAGCAGTGCCACGC
>JBAUWD010000515.1:0-1634 GCA_049583575.1 Nocardioides sp. | reverse complement strand
GCCGCCCTGCGCCGGGAGGGGCGCGACGCCACCATCGTCCGGCTCAGCGGCGACGGCACCGGCGACCTCAACACCCAGGCCGGCGTCCTGCAGACCGCCGTCCGGGCGGCGCTGCGTGGCGGGGCGGCGTCCGTCGACGTGGTCGGCTACTCCGCCGGTGGCGTGACGGCCCGCCTCTGGGTCCGGGCGTACGACGGTGGGTCGGTCGCCCGGCGGATCGTCACCCTCGGCTCGCCGCAGCACGGCACCGACCTGGCCGCGCTCGCCACCGACCTGGCCCCCGACACCTGCCCGGAGGCCTGTCGCCAGCTGGCCACGGACAGCGACCTGGTCCGCTCGCTCAACTCCGGCGACGAGACCCCGCCCGGTCCCGCGTGGGTCTCGATCTGGACCACCGACGACCGCATCTCCACCCCGCCCGAGACCGCGTCCCTCGCGGGCGCGCTCGACTTCTCCGTGCAGTCGGTCTGCCCGGGCCGGTCGGTCACCCACGGTCAGCTGCCGAACGACCCGGCGGTGATCGCGATGGTGCTCGGCGAGCTGCGTCGTACCCCTCCGACCGTGCCGCCGGCGTCGGTCTGCTCCTCGTCCGCCGGCTCGTGAGGTGTCAGTCGGTGATGTCCTTGGTCACGAAGTTCGCCCAGGCGGCGCCGAGGAACACCACGACGTAGCCGGCCTGCAGGATCACCCCGTGCACCACGTCGTGCCACAGGATCGGGTCGCGGAAGAGGTCGACGAACGACAGCCAGTAGCGGGTCACCAGGAAAGGCCGGATCCCGTGCGCGGCGTCGAGGGTGATCAGCAGCGTCGACCCGATCATCAGGGCGAGGGTGCCCATCGCGGCCGCCAGCGGTGAGCGCACCAGGGTGGACAAGAAGAGCGCCACCGCGGCGACGCCCAGCATCGAGAGCAGGGCGTAGGCGAGTGCCAGTCCGGTACGCACGACCAGCTGGGGAGTGGTCAGCTGGGTCCCGGAGAACGTCGTGGTCACGGTCGTCGCCGAGTCCTGGTGGCCGAGGAGCAGGACGCCGAGCACGTACGACGTCGCCGCGACCACGACCAGCGTGACCAGCACGAACGCCATCACCGCGAGGAGCTTCGCCACCAGCAGGTGGGTGCGACCGACCGGCCGGATCAGGACGTAGCGCAGCGTGCCCTGCTGGGCCTCGCCCGCGATCGTCTCTCCGGCGGCGATGGCGACCGCGGCCGGCAGGAAGAGCGGGAGCACGATCGCGATCGCAGCCAGCGGGAAGAGTGCGCCGTCCGTGAGCACCGCCGAGAGGAACGCCGGACCGGTTCCGGGCCGCGGTCCGAGGTCGGTGAGCGAGAGCAGCACGGCCACCAGCGACGGCAGCGCGTCGATCACCGCCACCGTCACCCAGGTACGCCGGCTCCGCAGCATCTTGGCGAGCTCGACCCGGATCACGGCCGCGCCACCCGGTCCGAGCCCGACTCGGTCGCCTCCAGCACGACGTCCTCCAGGGTGCGGTGCTCGGGCGCCAGCATCTGGACGCGGACCCCGGCCCCGACGAGCAGCGCGTTGAGCGCCGCCGGGTCGGCATGCCGGATCAGCAGGCTCGCCGCGTCGTACGCCTCGACCTGACCGTCGAGGAGCGCCCGGACCCGGCCGACGT
>JBAUWD010000514.1:0-3511 GCA_049583575.1 Nocardioides sp. | reverse complement strand
GCGGCGAGCCGGCCGTGCCGGACGACGTGGACGGCCCAGCGAGCCCGTCGCCCCGAGCCTGTCGACGGGTCGTCCTCGCGCCGGGCGGCCACGAGGTGGGGGATGCGGGTCAAGGCGGTGAGGCGCTGGGTGCGCGAGACGGCCCGGACGAACGCCGCCAGCCGGTCGCGGTGGACGCCCGCCTCCTCGTAGCGCTGGCCGTCGGCCAGCACGGCCATCCGCCGGGCGATGAGCTCCACGACGTCGTCGGGCCGCTGGAGGAGGTTGTCGCGCAGCTGCCGGACCACCGCGGCGTACGTCGTCTCGTCGACGCTGCCGTCGCACGGGGACAGACATCGACCCATCTCGGCGAGGACGCACGGTGACGCCGACGGCGTGCGGGCCAGGCGCTGGGAGCACTGGCGGACCGGGAAGGTCTCGTGCAGGGCGGACAGGCACTTCTCGGCGGTGCGCCTGCTGGAGAACGGCCCGACGTAGTCGGCGCCGTCGTCGAGCACCCGCCGCACCAGCGACAGCCGCGGCCAGGGCTCGCGGGTCAGCTTGAGGTAGTGGGCCTTCTCGGGGAAGCGGGAGCGGCGGTTGTATCGGGGCTTGTGCTCGGCGATGAGCCGCAGCTCGCGCACCTCGGCCTCGAGGGGGGTGGCGCACTCGATGCCGAGCACCGACTCGGCCAGCCCGACCATCTCACCGATGCGCGAGCGCGTCTCGGAGGCGGTGAAGTAGGAGCGCACGCGGGTGCGGAGGTCGCGGGACGTGCCGACGTAGAGGACACGGGCCTGCTCGTCGCGGAAGAGGTAGACCCCCGGGGCGTGGGGGAGGCCCTCGGCGAGGTGGCGCTTGCGGCGCTGGGCGGTCGAGACCTTGGCACTGAAGGTCGAGAGCTCCTCGAGCGTGTGCACGCCGAGCCCGCCGAGCCGCTCCATCAGGCCGTGGAGCACGTCGACGGTGGCGCGCGCGTCGGACAGTGCGCGGTGGTTGGGGGTGGTCGAGGCGTGGAACGCGCGGGCCAGTGACGACAGCTTGCAGTTGGGGGCGTCGTCCCGGGTGATCACGCGCCTCGCGATCTTGGCCGTGTCGAGCACCTCGAACGCCGGCCAGGACAGCCCCTGCCGGGCGCTGAACCACTGCAGGAAGCCGACGTCGAAGGGCGCGTTGTGCGCGACGAGCACGGAACCGGCGGCGAACTCGAGGAACGACGGCAGCACGGACTCGATCGGCGGGGCGTCGCCGACCATGGAGTTGGTGATGCCGGTGAGCACGGCGATGAACGGCGGGATCGGGGTGTGGGGGTTGACCAGCGTCTGGAACTCGCCGAGCACCTCGCCGCCGCGTACCTTGACCGCGCCGATCTCGGTGATCATCGAGCCACCGGCCGCCGACCCGCCGGTGGTCTCGAGGTCGACCACGCAGAACGTGAGCTCGCGCAGCGGCCGGCCGAGCTCGTCGAAGGTGCGCTGCACCTCCCACCTCGGGCCGCGCCGCTCGCCGGCGGGAGTGTCGGCGACCGGGAGCGGCGCTGTGGTGGTCACGTCTCGACGCTAGGACGGCCCGCCGACAATGCGGGCGCGCCACGCCCGAGCGGGGTCACGAGGGGAAGGGGGGTGGACGGGCGGGGATCTGCGCACGCGAGAGGTCGGCTGCTGCGCGTTGCCGACAGCGGCCTGATGTGACGTCTCTGCGGGACGTACCGGCGACCGGCGGGATCGCTCGCGGGGCCCGAGAGCCGGTGAGCGGGTCGACTGTCGGTGGTCCCTGTGATCGTGTGCCGCATGACGACGAGAATCGACTGCGACACCTGTCTGGCGCGGGGGCTGGCCTGCCACGACTGCGTGGTCACCGTGCTGCTCGGTCCGCCCCCCGAGCTGACCTTGGCCGACGACGAGTGCCGGGCTCTCGACGCCTTGGCCGCGGGTGGCCTGGTGCCGCCGCTGCGGCTGGTGACCCCGGTGAGCGGGCCGGAGGTCGAGTCCGCGTGAGCTGGGGCCGGAGTGACGAATGTGACCTGTGTGACGTCTGGAGACGCAGTGACCGTCCCAGGTCACGAAATAGTCACGACATCGTTGGTTGAAAGTTTGGTGGTGCCGGTGCGCTGTGACTAGTGTGACCGCTCAGATGCCCGTGCCGATGGACCAGTCCGGTGTCCATGCGGGCGTCGCGCCGAGTCGAACTCGTGACCGCTCGGGGTCGCGACGAAGAGCCGGGGAACCAACCCACCTGGGGTGAATCGCCGTCGAGTCGGAGGTCACACGACGTGGCCGACGAGGAGACGGTGTAGGGCGAGTCGTGCCCGAACCCGTCAGCTCACCCGGTAGGCGTACGACACGCAAGGGAGACCGTCCGCTCGTGCTGAACGGCCGGAAGCGCCTCGTCACCATCGTTGCTGGTACCGCCGTCGCGGTGGCTGCCGCGGTGGGCATGATGCCCACCGACTCGGCGCAGGCGACGCCCACCATCCAGGACGTGCAGCACCGGGTCGACCGGCTGTACCACGCCGCCGAGCGGGCGTCGGAGCGCTACAACCAGATCCGGGTCCAGCTCCGGCAGATGCACGGCGACGTGCATGCGCTGCGGGCCGACCAGGCGCGGCAGCAGCACCGCACCGAGCGCGCCCGCCGCCAGGTGGCCGACTCGATCGTGCGTCAGTACGAAGGCGACTCGCTCTCCGCGGTCGGCCAGGCGGTCGTGACCAGCGACCCGACGTCCTTCGTGTCCCAGCTGAACACCCTCGCGGCGTTCAACTCGATGCAGGCCAGCCAGTACTCCTCCTATCTCACCCAGGCCAAGGCCCTGAGCATCCGCCGGGGCGCGACCCGCAGCCAGCTGGCGAAGGTGGCGGAGCTCGAGAAGCAGGCGGCCGCCGACAAGGCGACCATCGCCCGCAAGCTGGCCCGGGCCAAGAGCGTCCTCGGCAAGATGCAGGCCGCGGCACGGGCCCGTCTGCTCGAGGCGTCGCGCGGCACCACCCGCGTCAACATGTCCGACATCCCGGCCTCGGGCCGGGCCGCGGTCGCCGTCCACTTCGCGATGGCGCAGATCGGCAAGCCGTACGTGTACGGCGCCGCCGGCCCCAACGCCTACGACTGCTCCGGACTGACCATGGCCTCCTGGGGTGCTGCGGGCGTGGGCCTGTCGCACTCCTCGAGCGCCCAGTTCGGTGAGGGCACCCACATCTCCCCGAGCCAGCTCCGGCCGGGCGACCTGGTCTTCTACTACCACCCGATCAGCCACGTCGGCATGTACATCGGCAACGGCATGATCGTGAACGCGGAGAACCCCTCCGCCGGCATCCGGGTGGCCCCGCTGTACTCCATGCCGTTCGTCGGCGCGGTCCGCCCTGGCTGACCCGACGCCGGACCGAGCCCGTCGACCGGCCGGCCGCCCCCGTTGGTGGGTGGTCGGCCTCTCGCTGTTCCTGGCCCTGGTCGTCGGCGTCGCCACCTGGCTGACGCTGCGGACCCCGACCTACCACGCACCCCTCGACGGGTCGCCGCCGCCGCAGGCGTCCCCGGCC
>JBAUWD010000513.1:0-2636 GCA_049583575.1 Nocardioides sp. | reverse complement strand
GCCTGGCGCGGGTCACCCTGAGCGGCGGCGTCTTCCTCAACGCGTTCCTCACCGAGGGCTGCGCGCGGGCGCTCTCCGCTGGCGGGTTCGACGTGCTCCGCCATCATCGGGTGCCGGCGAGCGACGCCGGGATCGCCCTGGGGCAGGTGGCCGTGCTCGCCCACAGCGCACCGGGCCGCGACGCCGGTTCCGTCGTACGGCCGAGGCGACAGGGGTCGCCGGAGAGGGAGTCGACATGTGTCTAGCCGTGCCCGGTCAGGTCACCGAGACCTGGGACGCCGACGGGACGCCGATGGGCAGGGTGAGCTTCGGCAGCGTGACCAAGGAGGTCTGCCTGGCGTACGTCCCCGACATCCAGGTCGGCGAGTACACCATCGTCCACGTCGGGTTCGCGCTGCAGCGCCTCGACGAGAGGTCGGCGCTCGAGAGCCTGGAGATGTTCCGCACGATGGGCGAGCTCGACGCCGAGTTCGGCGACCAGTGGGGGCGCGCCGCCGACCAGGCGGGGCTGCCCCGCCCCGACGTGACGGGTGAGGAGACGGCATGAAGTACCTCGAGGAGTTCCAGGACCCCGAGCTGGCCAGGCGCCTGCTCGACGACATCCATGCCACCGCGACCCGGCCCTGGGCGATGATGGAGGTCTGTGGCGGGCAGACCCACTCGATCATCCGTCACGGCCTCGACCAGCTGCTGCCCGACGGCATCGAGATGATCCACGGCCCGGGCTGCCCGGTCTGCGTCACGCCGCTGGAGGTGATCGACAAGGCGCTCGAGATCGCGAGCCGGCCGGGTGTCATCTTCTGCTCGTTCGGCGACATGCTGCGCGTGCCCGGCAGCGACAGCGACCTGTTCCGGGTCAAGAGCGCCGGCGGCGACGTCCGCGTCGTCTACTCCCCGATGGACGCCCTCGCGATCGCCCGGAAGAACCCCGACCGGCAGGTGGTGTTCTTCGGCATCGGCTTCGAGACGACCGCGCCGCCCAACGCGATGACCGTCCACCAGGCCCGCAGGCTGGGCATCGAGAACTTCAGCCTGCTGGTCAGCCACGTGCGCGTGCCACCGGCCATCGAGGCCATCATGACCTCCCCCGACTGCCGGGTGCAGGCCTTCCTGGCCGCCGGCCACGTGTGCACGGTGATGGGCACCTCGGAGTATCCCGCGCTGGCCGAGCGCTTCCGGGTGCCGATCGTCGTGACCGGCTTCGAGCCGCTCGACATCCTCGAAGGCATCCGGCGCGTCGTCCACCAGCTCGAGGAGGGACGGCACGAGGTCGAGAACGCCTACGCCCGCGTGGTCTCCGACGAGGGCAACCCGATCGCCATCGACATGCTCGACGACGTCTTCGAGGTGGTGGATCGCTCCTGGCGTGGCATCGGGCCGATCCCGCAGAGCGGCTGGCGGCTGTCCGAGCGCTACCGGCAGTGGGACGCCGAGGCGCGGTTCGACGTCGGCGACATCACCACGCAGGAGTCCGTCGTCTGCCGCAGCGGCGAGGTGCTGCAGGGCCTGATCAAGCCGCACGAGTGCGCGGCGTTCGGCACGGAGTGCACGCCGCGCAACCCGCTGGGCGCGACGATGGTGTCCAGCGAGGGCGCCTGCGCGGCGTACTACCTCTACCGGCGCCTGCAGGTGCCCCCTCCAGCCGAACGTACGCCGGTCGGTGCCACGCCGTCCGACGAGACGCGCTGATGGCCACCGAGCCGGCGACCGAGCAGTCGGCCGGCCCGGCCGGCTGGACCTGCCCGCTCCCCCTCCGGGACAGCCCGAACGTCGTGATGGGCCATGGTGGTGGCGGAGCGATGTCGGCCGAGCTGGTCGAGCACGTCTTCCTGCCGGCGTTCCGCAACAGCACGCTCGCCGGACTCGGCGACTCGGCGGTGCTCGACGTCGGCACCGCCCGGCTGGCGTTCTCGACCGACTCGTTCGTGGTCCGGCCGCTGTTCTTCCCGGGTGGCTGCATCGGGGACCTCGCGGTCCACGGCACGGTCAACGACCTGGCCATGAGCGGTGCCACGCCGCTGTTCCTGTCCGCTGGCTTCATCCTCGAGGAGGGCGTGGAGATCGCCCAGGTCGGCCTGATCGCCCAGCGCCTCGGCGAGGCGGCGGAGCGGGCCGGCGTCCAGGTCGTCACGGGCGACACCAAGGTCGTCGAGAGCGGACACGGCGACGGCGTCTACATCAACACCGCCGGCATCGGCATGGTCCCGGACGGCGTCGACATCCGGCCCGACCGGGCGCGTCCCGGCGACGTGATCATCGTGAGCGGAGACCTCGGGGTGCACGGTGTCGCCGTACTGAGCCGGCGCGAGGGTCTGGAGTTCGGCACCGAGATCCGGAGCGACACCCAGCCGCTGCACGGGCTCGTCGCGGAGATGCTCCGTGTGACGCGAGACCTGCACGTGCTCCGCGACCCCACGCGCGGCGGCCTGGCGTCGTCGCTGAACGAGATCGCCAGGGCCTCCCGGGTCGGCATCACGCTCGACGAGCGCTCGCTGCCCATCCCCGACGTGGTGTCGGACGCCTGCTCCATGCTCGGCCTCGACCCGCTGCAGGTCGCCAACGAGGGCAAGCTGGTGGCGTTCGTGGCCCCCGGCGACGCGGACGCCGTGGTGGCGGCGATGCGCGCCCACCCTGCC
>JBAUWD010000512.1:0-1954 GCA_049583575.1 Nocardioides sp. | reverse complement strand
GTGCGGCCCAGGGTGGCGAACACCGCCACGACCGCGGCGAGCTCCTCGTCGGTCGGCGCGCCGCGCACGATCCTCAGCAGCGGCTCCCCGCCGCTGTCCCGGGTCGAGCCGGTCGGGACCCCGCCGCTCACAGCGGGATGTTCCCGTGCTTCTTGGGCGGCAGCGTCTCTCGCTTGGTCTGGAGCAGTCGCAGCGCCTTGACGACCTCGACCCGGGTCTCGTGGGGAGCGATCACGCCGTCGACGTAGCCCCGCTCCGCGGCGACGTAGGGGTTGGCGAGGGTGTCGTCGTACGCCGTGATCAGCTCGGCCCGCCGCGCCTCGGGGTCGTCTGCGCCCTTGAGCTCGTTGCGGTAGAGGATGTTGACGGCGCCCTGGGCCCCCATCACCGCGATCTGCGCGGTCGGCCACGCGAGGTTGATGTCGGCCCCGAGGTGCTTGGAGCCCATCACGTCGTACGCACCGCCGTACGCCTTGCGGGTGATGATCGTGACCAGCGGGACGGTGGCCTCGGCGTAGGCGTAGATGAGCTTGGCGCCGCGGCGGATGATGCCGTTCCACTCCTGGTCGGTGCCGGGCAGGAAGCCGGGCACGTCGACGAACGTCAGCACCGGGATGTTGAAGGCGTCGCAGGTGCGCACGAACCGCGCGGCCTTCTCGGAGGCGTCGATGTCGAGCGTGCCGGCGAACTGCATCGGCTGGTTGGCGACGACGCCGACCGAGCGGCCCTCGACCCGCCCGAAGCCGACCAGGATGTTGGGCGCGAACAGCGCCTGGACCTCGAGGAACTCCTCGTCGTCGAGGACCGCGGTGATCACCTCGTGCATGTCGTAGGGCTGGTTGGCGCCGTCGGGGATGACGGCGTCGAGGGCCAGGTCGAGGTCGTTCAGGTCGAGGTCCGCCGGCTCGTCGTACGACGGAGCGGGGTCGAGGTTGTTGGGCGGCAGGTAGGACAGCAGGGCCTTGACGTAGTCGATCGCGTCGTCCTCGTCGGACCCCATGTAGTGGGCGTTGCCCGACTTGGTGTTGTGGGTGCGGGCGCCGCCGAGCTCCTCCATCGTGACGTCCTCGCCGGTGACGGTCTTGATCACGTCGGGCCCGGTGATGAACATGTTGGAGGTGCCGTCGACCATGACCGTGAAGTCGGTGACCGCGGGGGAGTAGACGTGCCCGCCGGCACACGAGCCCATGATCAGGCTGATCTGCGGGATCACCCCGGAGGCGTGCACGTTGCGCCGGAAGATCTCGCCGTACAGGCCGAGCGAGACGACGCCCTCCTGGATGCGCGCGCCGGCACCCTCGTTGATGCCGATGATCGGGCAGCCGGTCTTGATGGCGAGGTCCATCACCTTGGTGATCTTCTCGCCGTACACCTCGCCCAGCGAGCCCCCGAAGATCGTGAAGTCCTGGCTGAACACGCAGGCGGGCCGGCCGTCGATCGTGCCGTAGCCGGTGACCACGCCGTCGCCGTAGGGGCGGCGCCGCTCCAGCCCGAACGCCGTCGAGCGGTGGCGCGCCAGCTCGTCGAGCTCGACGAACGTGCCCTCGTCGAAGAGCAGCTCGATCCGCTCGCGGGCGGTCTTGCGACCCTTGGAGTGCTGCTTCTCGACCGCCTTCTCGGAGCCGGCGTGGACGGCCTCGTCGAGGCGCCGGTCGAGGTCGGCCAGCTTGCCCGCGGTGGTGTGGATGTCGATGTCGCTGGGGACGTCGGTGCCCTCGCCGGGTCTCTTCGTCGGCTCTGCGCTCACGGTGTGGCCTCCTCGCGTCTGCTGCGTCAATCTAGTGCCCGTGAACGACGTGCCTCCACGACCACCCCTCGACCCGGCCCGGCTCGCCGCTCCCGGCCCGGCTCGGGTCCAGATCCTCGCCCGGGCCGCGTCGACGAACGCGCTGGTGGCCGACAGCGCCCGTGCCGGTGAGCCCGAGTGGCTCGTCGTCGTCGCCGAGCACCAGAC
>JBAUWD010000511.1:0-1862 GCA_049583575.1 Nocardioides sp. | reverse complement strand
CGTGCTGGGACGGCGTGTCCCCGGGGCCGAGCGCCGCGGCGATGCCGCCCTGCGCCCACTGGGTCGAGCCGGCGTCGAGGACGTCCTTGGTGACGACCAGCACCCGCTCCACGTGGTCCTTGAGCCGGAGCGCCGCGGTCAGCCCGGCGATCCCGGACCCGATCACGACGACGTCGGCGGCCACCGACCAGCCGGGGTCGGGCGCCACCAGGCGGCCGACCACACGACGTACGCTCACGGCCCGAGGCTACTGGTCACCGAGCCGAGGGCGTCCCGTCGGCCCGCGATATCGTGACCCCTCCGTTCGTCCGGCCCCCGGGGCCGTGGTCCGAGAGGCGCAGCATGAACATGAAGGCCCACCGTCGCGCCAGACGGATGGCCGCGCTCGAGGCCGCCGAGGCCTCGGTGCCCATCAGCTTCGCCATCGTCGGTGTCCAGAAGGGCGCCACCACGACCCTCTACCGGATGCTGGCCAAGCACCCCGACGTCGTGCGAGGTCCCGAGCCGGAGATGCGCTTCTTCATCCAGCGCCACGACTGGTCCGCGCCCGACTACACCAGCTACCGCCGCCCGGTGATCAAGGGCGGGCACGTCGCCGGCGACGCGACGCCGGCCTACCTGTTCTGGCCGGGCGCCTTGCACCGGATCCGTGACTACGACCCCGGCATGCGGCTGATGGCGATCTTCCGCGACCCGGTCGAGCGGGCCTTCTCCCAATGGGCGATGGAGCGGGGGCGACGTCCTTCGTATCCCGACCTGCCGGTGGCGATCGAGAAGTACCTCGACAAACCGCTACCGCCGGAGGGCTCCGAGCATCCGTCGCTGAGGCAGCTACGACGCTCCCTCTTCGCGCGCAGCCTGTACGGCGAACAGCTCGAGCGGGCGCTCCCGCTGTTCCCCGCCGAGCAGTGGCGGCTCTTCGAGTTCCGAGCCTTCCTCTCCGATCCGCACACGCAGATCGACCGGGCCACCGACCTCCTGGGGCTGCCGCGCTTCGACCGCTACCCGCGACTCCCCCACCGCAACCCCACCCCCGTCGTCCGCGGCGAGCCGCCCTCGTTGGCGGCCTTCGAGCGGCTCGTGCGGCGGTACGCCGACGACCTGCCGGTGTTCGAGCGGCTGTCGCAGATCGACACCAGCGCCTGGCCGACCCGCCAGGTGCTCGACGGGACCCTCGAGCTGGAGGCCTTCCACGCCAGGATCTGCGCGAAGCTCGACCGCTGAGCCCCCGGTCTCAGCCGACGCGGTCGCCTCTCGACAGGTCGGCGACACCGAACGTCTCCGCGGGGTCCGCCCCGGTGCCGAGCACCCGGTTGGCGGCGTCGACGAAGACCACCCGCGGCCGGAACGAGGCGGCCTCCGCGGTCTCCAGCTGCCCGTAGGCGATCAGGATCACGATGTCGCCGGGGTGGACCAGGTGTGCGGCGGCGCCGTTGATGCCGAGCACCCCACTGCCCCGCTCCCCGGCGATCGTGTAGGTCTCGAGACGAGCGCCGTTGGTGACGTCGACGATGTGGACGAGCTCGCCGGGCAGCAGGTCGGCGGCCTCGAGCAGCCCCTCGTCCACGGTCACCGAGCCGACGTAGTGCAGGTCCGCCTGCGTCACGGTCGCCCGGTGGATCTTGCTCCTCATCATCGTGCGCAGCATCAGCGCACCGTCCCGTCGCCGGTCGGGGCGGCCGGTGCGCCGAGCGTGATCTGGAGGTTGTCGATCAAGCGGGTGCCACCGAGGCGCGCCGCGACCAGCACCCGTGCCTCGGTCGGGCCGGCGGCGCTCTCGTCGACCGGGGCGAGGTCCGGCGTCCGGAGCTCGAGGTAGTCGAGGTCGACGGCTTCGTCGTCCAGCTCGGCCAGGGCCGCAC
>JBAUWD010000510.1:0-4090 GCA_049583575.1 Nocardioides sp. | reverse complement strand
GGCCGGGTGGTCTTCGACAGGGGCGTGTCGGTGGTCGTGCCGCCCGCCGGCATGAGTGCGGGCGGCGAGGGGGTCGGCACGCACGGCGACGTGATCGGCCTCCGGGTGTCCAACACCGGTACGACGGTCCGTGCCTTCACCGGCGCCACCGCGAGCCTGGGCTCGGCCGGCGCCGCCAAGGGCAGCCCGTCGGCCTGCAAGGACCGCACGTTCCACCTCGCGGGCCATCGCTGGGTGACGTCGCTGCGCTACCACACCAACCTCTCGAAGGCTCCGTCGCGCTACCACAAGAAGACCCTGGTCAAGCAGGTCCGGGCCGCGAACACCCACATGCGCAAGGGCACGAACACCTGCGGCAAGCCGCGGCTCGACACGCCGGTGGCCCACTACCTCGGCAGCACCCACGCCAAGCCGAACATCACGACCGGCTCGGGCGAGGTCAAGTGCGGCACCTACAACACCACCAACGTCGTGGCCTTCGGCAACCTGCCGCGCAACCTGCTCGGCTGGACGTGCTACTGGTGGCTCAGGTCCGGCCACATCCGCGCCGCGGACATCATGATGGACACCGGCAAGGCGCTCACCACCAAGCTGCCCGAGCACTGCGTGAACAAGTGGGACTTCGAGGGCGCACTGACCCACGAGTTCGGGCACGCCTACGGCATGGCACACACCGGCTCTGGCCACGCCAACCTCACGATGCAGCACGAGCTGCGACCGTGCTCGACGTACGCGCGCACGCTGGGTCTCGGCGACTGGCTGGGCATGCGGAAGATGTACGGCGCCCGCTGAGGTGGCGGGTATCTTCACGGCGTGACCTGGCGGCGGGGGCTCTTCTGGGCCCTGGTCGCCGTGCTCCTGGCACCGGCGCTGACCCTGACCGCGCTCCGGCTCTCCGACCCGCCGGGCGGGCTGCTGATCCGGATCCAGAGCCTGACCCCGCTGGCGCTCCTGCCGTACGCCTTCGTCCTGGTCCTGCTGGGAGCCTGGTCGGTGCGGCACCGCCGACACGTGTGGGTCGTGCTCGTCCCGCTCGCGGGGATCGGGCTCCACCTCCACTGGCTGGCGCCGATGTACACCGGAGCGACGCCGCCCCCGGACCCGCAGGCGACGCCGTGGGTGGTGATGACCGTGAACCTGCACTACGGGGAGGGCGACGCCGACCAGGTCGTGCAGGACGCGCTGCGGGAGAAGGCCGACGTGCTCGTGCTGGAGGAGATCACGCCGTCCGAGCTGGTCGCCCTGGACCGCGCGGGTCTGTCGGTGCTGCTGCCGCACCATGCCGGCACACCGCTGGCCGACGACGCCGGCACCATGCTCTTCGCCAAGGGTCGCGTGACCGGCGTCGTGAACGAGCCGACCGTCTTCCGGTCGCTGCTCGCCACGGTGCACACGCCGGACGGCCCGAAGCTCGTCCTCGCCGTACATCCGTCCCCGCCCACGGCGCGCCGGGCCTGGGTGGTCGACCACCGACGGCTGATGGCCATCGCCCACGACGCCCGGCCGGACCTGATCGTGGGCGACTTCAACGCCACCCTCGACCAGGTGCCGATGCGTGACCTGGAGGACGAGGGGTACCGCTCGGCCGGCGAGCTGACCAACCAGGGGTGGCAGCCGACCTGGCCCGCGAACGGGCTGTACCACGTGCTGCGGGTGCTCCCGCTCCCGCCGGTCGCCGAGATCGACCACGTCATGGTCGGTCCCGGCCTGACCGCGATCGGCTCGCACACGCTCCACGTCGCCGACACCGACCACCGCGCGGTCGTGGCCACCGTCGCCTCGGAGTAGGCAGCGAAAACCCGGTGCGGCCGGATGGCCCCACGGCCTACCGTCGTCCGCATGGGTATCCAGGGGTGACTTCAGCCAGGCGCCGACCGGCCGCCTGACGACCGCGACCCGCCGAGCGGGTGACGCGGTCAGGTCGTCACTCCCCGTCGGAGCCCCGATGTCGTCGTCGCACCCGTCCCACTCGTCCCTGGCCCACTCGTCCCTGGCCCAGTCGTCCCTGGCCCGTCCGGCCGGCCCCGCCGCCGCCCTGCGCGAGCTCTCGCCGGTGGGTGCCGCGCACGACGTCGTACGCCGCTACTCCCGGGCCCGGCGCAACCTCCTGCCGCGGGAGGAGCTGGTCACCGTGGTGTCGGCCACCTGGGCGCTCGAGCAGGTGCTGCGCAGCGGCGCCGTGGTCGAGGCTGCGTTGTGGTGCCCGGACGGGCGGACATCCGCTCACCGGCGCGACGAGGTCACCTGGGCGGCCGTGGCGGAGCGGGCCTCCCGCGCCCACCTGGTCTCGACACGGACCCTGACCCGGATCCATCCCGGGCTGGCCCCGCCGGCCATGGTGGCCCTGGTGCGCCTGCCCGACTGGCGGCCGGCCGACGTGCTGACCGAGCACGCGCGCCTCGTCCTGGTCGCCGACGGCATCGAGTACGCCGGGAACCTCGGGACGCTCGTCCGGACCGCCGACGCCTGCGCCGCCGACGCCGTCCTCCTGACCAGTGCGGTGGCCCGGCTGTCGCATCCCAAGACCTTCGTCGCGAGCCGCGGCACCGTGCTCACCGTGCCCGTCCTCGACTACCCGTCGGTCGCCCGGGCCGGCGCCGACCTGGCCGCCGCCGGGTTCACGGCGTACGTCGCAGACCCGGCCGCCACGACGTCGTACCGCGATGCCGGGCTGGGATCCGGTCGCACGGCGGTCGTGGTCGGGTCGGAGGGCGACGGCGTCGCGGCGCAGTGGCGGACCGGCCTCGCCCGGGTCGCCATCCCGATGCGGGGTCGAGCCGACTCGCTCAACGTGGCCACCTCGGCCGCCGTCCTGCTGTTCGAGGCGCGGGCAGCGCTCGACCGCGGGTGAGTCCTGGGTTCGCGGTGTCACACCCTGAGCCGTACCCTGGGTGTGACATGCACGACGCGCCCGAGACCTCCACGGTCTACCTCGACCATGCCGCGACGACGCCGATGCTCCCCGCGGCGGTCGAGGCGATGACCACCCACCTCGGCGACGTCGGCAACCCCTCCTCGCTCCATGCCAGCGGCCGCGCCGCGCGCCGGGTCGTCGAGGAGTCGCGCGAGACCATCGCGCAGGCGCTCAACTGTCGTCCCGGCGAGGTCGTGTTCACCTCCGGCGGCACCGAGGCCGACAACCTCGCGCTGAAGGGGCTCTACTGGTCGCGCCACGACGCGGACCCGGCTCGGGTGCGCATCCTCGCGACCTCCGTCGAGCACCACGCGGTCCTCGACGCCCTGCACTGGCTCGAGAGCGAGGAGCGGGCCGTCGTCGAGCTGCTGCCCGTCGACCGCGGCGGCCGGCTCGACCTGGAGGCCCTGCAGGCCTCCGTCGAGCACGACCCCGCGTCGGTCGCGCTGATCTCCGTGATGTGGGCCAACAACGAGGTCGGCACGCTGCAGCCGATCGAGGACGTCGTCGCCGTCGCGGCGGCACACGGCATCCCGGTGCACACCGACGCGGTCCAGGCCGTCGGCGCCCTCCCGGTCGACTTCGCAGCGAGCGGCGTCGATGCTCTCACCCTCACCGGCCACAAGCTCGGTGGCCCCTACGGCGTGGGCGCGCTGGTGCTGCGCCGCGAGCTCTCGCTCACCCCGCTGCTGCACGGTGGCGGCCAGGAGCGAGACATCCGCAGCGGGACGCTCGACATGCCGGCCATCGCCGGCTTCGCCACCGCCGTCGAGCACGCCGTGAAGGTCCAGCCCGAGTACGCCGAGCGGATGGCCGCCCTGCGTGACGACCTGGTCCGGCGGGTGACCGAGGTCGTGCCCGACGCCCACCTGCACGGCGACGTCGACCACCGGCTGCCGGGCAACGCCCATCTCGGCTTCCCCGAGTGCGAGGGCGACTCCCTGCTGATGCTGCTCGACGCCCGCGGCATCGAGTGCTCCACGGGATCGGCCTGCTCGGCCGGGGTGCCCCAGCCCTCCCACGTGCTCCTGGCGATGGGGTGTGACGAGGAGGGCGCACGTCACTCGCTGCGGTTCACGCTCGGCCGCACGTCCACCACGGCCGACGTCGACGCGCTCGTCGAGGCGATCGGCCCCGCGGTCGAGCGCGCTCGAGGAGCCCGCGAGCGATGAGGGT
>JBAUWD010000509.1:0-2365 GCA_049583575.1 Nocardioides sp. | reverse complement strand
TGCCGGGGCTGCCGGAGGCGTCGACGGTCCGTCTCACCCTCGACCGTGAGGCGTTCGTGGTCCTGGCCGGTGGTCGCCGTACGGTCGCCGACGTCCCGGTGCTCGTCGCCGGCGATGAGGAGCTCGCCTCGCGGATCCTGGCCGCGATGGCGGTCACGCCGTGACGTGGACGCCTCGCCGGATCCCCGACCAGTCCGGGCGTACGGCGGTCGTCACCGGGGTCAGCGTCGGCGGCCTGGGCTACTACGACGCGCTCGAGCTCGCTCGCCACGGTGCCCGGGTCGTGCTGGCCGGGCGCAGCGAGGGCCGGCTCGCCGAGACCGCCGAGTCCATCCGGACGGAGCTGCCCGACGCGGACCTCGAACGACTCGTCGTCGACCTGGCCGACCTGTCGTCGGTCCGCGCCGCTGCCGACGTGGCCAGGTCCTTCGGGCCGCTCGACCTGCTCGTGAACAACGCCGGCATCATGGCGCCGCCGTACTCCCGGACCGTCGACGGCTTCGAGAGCCAGCTCGGCACCAACCACTTCGGGCCGTTCCTGCTGACCGGGCTACTGCTGCCGCAGCTCACGCCTCGGGCCCGGGTCGTCACCGTGTCGAGCCAGATGCACCGGGTCGCGCTCACGGCTCCACTGGGTGACCCGACGGCGAGGCCGCGGCCGTACCTGCGGTGGGTCGCCTACAGCCAGACCAAGCTGGCCAACCTGCTCTTCACCTTCGAGCTCGACCGCAGGCTGCGCGAGTCCGGCTCGCTCGTCTCGGCGCTGGCCGCTCATCCCGGGTACGCCGGCACGCACCTGGTGGTGAACGGCCGGTTCGGCCGGCCCGCCGGCGGGCTCGCCTCGATCCTCGACCGGGCCAACCGGGTGATCAGCCAGCCGCCGGCGATCGGCGCGTGGCCGACCCTGATGGCCGCGACCGCCGATCTGCCGGGTTCGACGTACGTCGGACCCTCGGGCCTCGGCGAGTCGGCCGGGCCGCCTCAGCTCGTCGGCTGGAGCCGGCTCGCCGGCAGTCGGTCCGCGCAGCGGGAGCTGTGGGAGCTGTCCGAGCGGGTCACGGGCATCTCCTACCCCTGAGCGCGGTGCCGCCGGCTCGACCGCCGCCGCTCAGGGCGAGGTCGATCGCTGGTCGTCGACCCACAGGCCGATCAGGCCGCGGAAGTGGGCGAGGAACTGCTCGTGCTCCTGGGGTGGGTACGTCGCCTGCACGGTCTCGACCAGCAGCCGGTCGAACCCGGCCGACCCGACCCACTGCACGACCGCCTCGTCGAGGTGGCCGAGGTTCTCCGCGCACCAGGCCCGGTAGCGCTCGGTCTCGAAGCGCTCGTCCGCCAGGGCGAGGTAGGCGTCCAGCTTCTCGTCGTAGGAGCGGTCGGAGTCGGCGACCTCGAAGTAGCGGGCGGTCTCGAGGTCGACGTTGGCGCGGCGGTCGGTGACCAGGCAGTAGACCGACCACCGCACCAGAGCGGTGATGGCCCAGGGGAAGTAGTAGTGGAGCGACGTGACCGAGACGTCGGGACAGGCGTTGGCATAGTCGATCGGGTAGACCTCGTCGCCGGCGACGAGCATCTCGGCGGAGTTGAACTCCCAGCCGAAGAACGCGTTCACGATCCGCGAGATCGCGACGGCCTGCTTGCCGGCCGCGGGCGAGAGGAAGTCGTGGCTGACGGCGTAGCGGTTGTGCATCGGCTGCTCGGGCCGGAAGTCCATCACCATCGTCTCGGCCCCGATCGAGAGGGCGCGGGCGAAGTGGTCGTAGTCGACGGTCGCCTGGAGGTGCATCAGCATCTCACCGGACTCGTCGTAGGCCCGATGCAGGTCGTCGGGGTTCTCGATCCGTGAGACCCCGCGCCAACCGCCCCCGTCGAACGGCTTCATGTACAGCGGGAAGCCGAGCTCGGCGGCGAGCAGGTCGAGGTCGAAGGGCCGGTTGTACTTCGCGCTCGTGTAGGTCCAGCGGTGGTTGTCGATCGGGTTCTTGTAGGGGACCAGGATCGTCTTCGGGACCTTGAGGCCGAGCCGGAGCATGGCGCAGTACGCGGCGTGCTTCTCGTAGGACTGGAAGGTGAACGGGCTGTTGAGGAGGTAGGTGCCGTTGACCAGCGAGGCCTTCTTCAGCCACTCGCGCGGGTGGAAGTACCAGTGCGCGAGGCGGTCGATGACCAGCCCGGTGCGTACCCGGTCGGTGAGGTCGAACGGCTCGATGGTGAGGCGTTCGCTGGCGACCCGGTGCGTCGTACCGCCGACCTCGAGGGGGCCGACGAACCGCAGGATCTGCTCGAACGCCTGCGGCCAGTCCTCCTCCGCACCCAGCAGCAGCCCGATCAGGTGGTCCTTCGTCGCCATGGCTCCGACCCTAGCCAG
>JBAUWD010000508.1:0-6364 GCA_049583575.1 Nocardioides sp. | reverse complement strand
GCCACGTGGTCGGCGCCACCGGCGGCCGCCACCAGCTCTGCGAAGGCGGGGCTCTGCAGGGCGTGGCCGTGGACGGCCTTGTTGCCGGACAGGAACGCGCGGCAGAGGCCGCGGTAGGCCTGGGTGTCGGGTCCGGTGGTGGGCCCGCCGCTCTCGGACGTGCTGTCCGACGTCGTACGGCCACCGGCGGCGGCCCCTCCGGCGCTCCAGGGTGCGTGTCCGGTGGCGGCGAAGGCCACCCCGGACGACAGCAGGAGGACGGCGCCGGCGCTGACGATGGCGGCCTTGACGCCGGTCCGCGGGGAGGGTGCGGGGCTCATGTCGGCTCTCCTCGATGCGGTGGTCCGGTCGAGATGAGCACGGTGGAACAGCATGACGGCTTCGTCTTCGCGAGCCAGCTCGGGGGGGGTAGCCGGCGCGCGCACGGAGTCGAGGAGTCTGTCGACCTGGGGGGACGACTGGAGGTCGAGGGTGGGTAGCCCTCGACGCCTCCCGCGGAATCTGCTCCACACCGTGCTCATCTCACTCCTTCAGCGCCGGGGGGCGCGAAAGTGTCACGCACCTCGAGGAGCGAGGCCGGACGCGACTCGAGACGACGTGCCAACGTGGCGAGGCCACGCTGCGCCGCGGACCGTACGGCGCCGGGTCGCTTGCCCAGCACGACGCCCGCCGACCTGGCGTCCAGACCCATCACCGCCCGGAGCATCACGGCCTCCGCCTGGTCGCGGGGCAGGCCTCTGATCACCGCGAGCGCCGCCGAGGTGGTGAGCCCCTCCAGCGCCGCGTCATGGGTGTCGATGCGGTCCGGCGGGTCGACGTCGGAGAGGTCCTGGTCGGCGCGGATCCGGCGCGAGCGCTGGCGCAGCAGGTCGAGGGCCCGATGTCGGCCGATGGTCGTGATCCAGCCGCGGAACCCGTCGGCGTCGCCGTGGAACCGGTCGAGGTCGCGGCAGGCCTGTCCCCAGGTCTCGGAGGCCACGTCCTCGGCGTCGTTGGGCCCGACCAGGACCTCCAGATAGCGCAGCAGGGGCGCGTGCACGGTCCGGTACACGACTCGGAACGCGTCCCCGTCCCCTCGGCACATGAGGGCGACGGCCTCGTCGAGCGGGTCCGCGCCGGGCATTGCCTCAGTCTGCCAGCGGCTTCGGGCCGGCGCGGAGGATCCTCGAGGTTCTCGCGCGTCTCGGCTCGTCAGAGGGCAGGGTCAGGCGTGCCGCATGGGGATGCGTACGCCGCGCTCGTCGGCCACCTCGATCGCCCGGTCGTAGCCGGCGTCGACGTGCCGGATCACGCCCATGCCGGGGTCGTTGGTCAGCACCCGCTCGATCTTCTGCGCCGCCAGGTCGGTGCCGTCGGCGACGCAGACCTGGCCGGCGTGCAGCGACCGGCCCATGCCGACCCCACCACCGTGGTGGAACGACACCCAGGTCGCCCCGGACGCGGTGTTGACCAGCGCGTTGAGGATCGCCCAGTCGGCGATCGCGTCGGAGCCGTCGAGCATGCCCTCGGTCTCGCGGTACGGCGAGGCGACCGAGCCGCAGTCGAGATGGTCGCGACCGATCACGATCGGCGCCTTCAGCTCGCCCGAGGCCACCATCTCGTTGAACCTCAGACCCGCCAGGTGGCGCTCGCCGTACCCCAGCCAGCAGATGCGCGCCGGCAACCCCTGGAACTGCACGCGCTCGCCGGCCATGGTGATCCACTTGTGGAGCCGCGCGTCGTCGGGGAAGAGCTCCAGGATCGCGCGGTCGGTCGCGGCGATGTCGGCCGGGTCGCCGGACAGCGCGGCCCAGCGGAAGGGGCCCTTGCCCTCGCAGAACAGCGGCCGGATGTAGGCCGGGACGAAGCCGGGGAACTCGAACGCCCGGTCGTACCCGCCCTTGCGCGCCTCGTCGCGGATGGAGTTGCCGTAGTCGAAGACCTCGGCCCCGGCGTCCTGGAACTCCACCATCGCCCGCACGTGCACCGCCATCGAGGCCTCCGCCTCCTTGGTGAAGCCCTCGGGGTCGCGCGCGGCAGCGTCGTGCCAGTCCTCGAAGGAGATGCCGATCGGCAGGTAGGAGAGCGGGTCGTGCGCCGAGGTCTGGTCGGTGACGACGTCGATCGGCGCCTTCATCTCCAGCAGCTGCGGCACCAGCTGGGCGGCGTTCCCGAGGACGCCGATCGAGAGCGGTCGCCGGGCGTCGCGCGCCTCGACGGCACGGCGTACGGCGTCCTCCACCGAGTCGGCCTGCTCGTCGAGGTAGCGATGCTCGATGCGCCGCGAGATCCGCGACTGGTCGACGTCGATGCAGATGGCGACGCCGTCGTTCATGGTGACCGCGAGGGGCTGCGCGCCGCCCATGCCCCCGAGGCCGGCGGTCAGCGTGATGGTCCCGGCCAGCGTGCCGCCGAACCTCTTGTCCGCGACGGCGGCGAACGTCTCGAACGTGCCCTGCAGGATGCCCTGGGTGCCGATGTAGATCCACGAGCCGGCCGTCATCTGGCCGTACATGATCAGCCCCAGCTCCTCGAGCCTGCGGAACTCCTCCCAGTTGGCCCAGTCGCCGACCAGGTTGGAGTTGGCGATCAGCACGCGCGGTGCCCACTCGTGCGTCCTCATCACGCCGACCGGCTTGCCCGACTGCACGAGCAGCGTCTCGTCCGCCGCCAGGTCGCGCAGGCTCGCCAGCAGCGCGTCGTACGCCGGCCAGGAGCGGGCCGCCTTGCCCGTGCCGCCGTACACCACGAGGTCCTCGGGCCGCTCCGCGACCTCGGGATCGAGGTTGTTCATCAGCATCCGCAGGGGGGCCTCGGTCTGCCAGCTCCGCGCCGACAGCTCGGTGCCGTGCGCGGCATGGATGGGCAGCCTCTCGTTGGTCGGGCGGTGCCCCTCGTGGGTCGAGCTCGTCGAGGCCATCAGCTCAGCTCTCCTATCACATCTTCGACGGCGGACAGGACGGCACCCGAGGCGACCAGGGAGACCGTGGTCTCGATCTCGGGTGACAGGAACCGGTCGGGCCCGGGTGCCCCGACCCCGTGCTCCCGCAGGAGGTGTACGACGGCACCGGTGGCCGGCGCCGGTGTGGTTCCGGCCGTGGGGCCGGTGGTGACGCGCAGGGTCAGGGCTCGGGCCGCCGTCATCAGCTCGATCGCGACCACCCGGGTGAGCCCGTCGACGGACCGGCGCAGCTTGCGGGCGGCGTTCCACCCCATGGACACGTGGTCCTCCTGCATCGCGCTCGACGGGATCGAGTCGACGCTGGCCGGGACCGCGAGCCGCTTCAGCTCGGAGACGATGGCGGCCTGGGTGTACTGGGCGATCATCAGGCCGCTGTCCACGCCGGGGTCATCGGCGAGGAACGGCGGCAGGCCGTGGTTGCGTGCCCGGTCCAGGAAGCGGTCGCTGCGGCGCTCGGAGATCGAGGCCACGTCGGCGGCGACGATGGCGAGGAAGTCCAGGACGTAGGCGACCGGAGCGCCGTGGAAGTTGCCGTTGGACTCGACCCGGCCCGGGCCGTCGGCCGAGACCACGACGGGGTTGTCGATCGCGCACGCCAGCTCACGACCGGCGATCGTCGCGGCATGCTCCACGGTGTCGCGAGCGGCGCCGTGCACCTGCGGCGAGCAGCGCAGCGAGTAGGCGTCCTGTACCCGGTGGACCCGGTCCTCCCGGTGGCTGGCCATCACCCCCGAGCCGGCGAGCACCGCCGTCAGGTTGGCGGCCGACAGTGCCTGGCCGACCTGCGGGCGCAGCGCCTGCAGGTCGGCGGCGAAGACCCGATCGGTGCCCATCTGGGCCTCGACGCTCATGGCGGCGGCGATGTCGGCCGTGCGCAGCAGTCGGCGCAGGTCGGTGATCGCGAGCACCAGCATGCCGAGCATCCCGTCGGTGCCGTTGATGAGGGCCAGTCCCTCTTTCGCACGCAGCTGCACGGGCGTGAGCCCCGCCGCGGCGAGCGCCTCGGCCGCCGGCACCAGCGCCCCGGAGGCGTCGCGCACCTCGCCCTCGCCCATCAGGGCCAGCGCGCAGTGTGCCAGCGGCGCGAGGTCGCCGGAGCAGCCGAGTGACCCGTACTCCCGCACCACCGGGGTGATGCCTTCGGTCAGAAGCGAGGCGACCAGCTGCGCCGTCTCACGCCGTACGCCGGTGTGTCCGGTGGCCAGCGTCGACAGGCGGAGCAGCATCAGCCCGCGGACCACCTCGCGCTCGACCTCGGGCCCGGAGCCGGCGGAGTGCGATCGGATCAGCGACCGCTGCAGCTGCTCGCGCATCTCCGCGGGGATGTGCCGGGTGGCCAGGGCGCCGAAGCCGGTCGAGATGCCGTACGCCGGAGTCGGCGCGGCCGCCAGCTCCTCGACCACGGCCCGCGCCCGGTCGATCGCGGTCAGCGCCTCGTCCGTGAGCTCGACGCCCGCACCACCGCGCGCCACCGCCACGACGTCGTCGAAGGACACCGGGCCCACGCCGACACGCACCGTCTGCATACCGCCATCCAACTCCCGCCCCGAGGCCGCGCGCCAGCACCGCACAGACGACCGTGTCTGGGATCCGAGACTCCTCCCGGCGGCCGGAGGCAGCACCGCGATCGGGTCTCGGCATCGAGCACCCCCGGATCTCGGCGCGCCACGAGCTCGGCAGGTAAAACTTGTGGGCGCTCCGTGACCCGGCGTGTCAACCCCTCGTTAGGGGAGGCATGACCCCCCCGACGAAGCACACCATGAAGCACCACACCATCCTCATCGCCGGCGTCGTCGCCCTCTGCACCGGGCTCGTGCTGGCCACCGGCCCGGGCTTCGCCCGGCAGAGCGGGACGCGCACCACGACGTACGCCTTCAAGAGCACCGGGTACGGCACCCGCGTCCTCGGTGGCCAGGTCCCGGCCGGCTCGCAGACGAGCGGCTTCCAGGTCATCGGCTGCACCAACCGGGCCGGCGTCAGCCGCGAGAACAACGTCGGTCAGGCCGACGTGCCCGGGCTCGGGACGGCCAGCGACATCAAGACCCGGGTCTGGACGACGGACCGGAAGGGCGTCGTCGCCTCGCACTCGCGGCACACCATCGGCCACCTGGATCTGGCCTCGACCGGTGTCGGCTCGCTGTCTCTCGACTCCATCAGGTCGACGACGCGCGCGTACCACGACAGCTCCGGATTCCACGCGACGGCATCGACGTCACTCGGTGGCATCACCCTCACACCGCCCACCGGCCCTGCCCAGTCGTTCCCGGCTCCCGCGCCCGGTCAGCCCGTCGACATCCCGGGCCTGGCCACCATCTACGCCGGCCGGACCCACGTGAGGCACGACGACTCGGGCGCCCTCGCCGAGGCGGTGGCCCTGCGGATCGACGTCATCCCCACCGACACGTCGGTCAAGGTCGGACACTCGCGCTCCGAGCTCGACTCCGGCCTCACCTACGGGGTCTTCGGCGGCCACTCCGACGGCACCAGCGTCCCCACCGCAGCCGGAGGCATCGCCAAGAGCGGACGCAACCCCCTGTCGGTGATGCCCTGCCAGGGCACCCAGGGCACGGTGCATCGCAAGGCGATCGACCACTCCGACCTCGGCGGCCAGGCCGTCGCCCGCGGGCTCGCCACGAAGGAGTGGGCCAAGCAGGGCGCCAGCAGTGCACACGGGTACGAGCGCGGGTCCGTGGCCAAGTTCAGCCTCGGCGGCGGCCAGCTCGTGATCCGCGGGATCGTGGGCAAGGCAGCGGTGAGCCGGGACGCTCACGGCATCGTGCGCAGTGCCCGGGGCACCAGCGTCGGCACCGTCAAGGTCAACGGCCAGGCCCAGTCCTTCCCGCCCACCGGCGTCCTCGAGATCCCGGGCGTCGCCAAGCTCGAGCGGCACGTCGTCACCCGGACCAAGACCGGTCTGCAGGTGATCGGCCTGCGGGTGACCCTGCTCGACGGGACCGGCGCGGTCTTCGACCTCGGCGAGGCCACCATGCGCGTGCGGTCGCTGCCGCACTGACCGAGCCACCCAGGGCAGCGGGGTCGACGGTCCCCCCATACCGACCCCGCTGCCCGCTCACCTCCGCTCCTCGTCGTACGGCGGGCGCTCACCCCTTCGGGGGAAGGTGCAGCCCGCGACCCGGAGCTACTGTCGTGGCGGCCCGGGCCGTCCGGGCGCAGGGAGGGAGACGTCATGCCGACTTGGCTGATCTGGGTCATCGTGATCGTCGTCGTCGTGCTGGCGGTCGCCGCGATCGTGTCGATGACCGGCAGGAGACGGACCGAGCAGCACCGCAACCGTGCCGCCGAGCTGCGCACCGAGGCCAGCGCACAGGCCGGCGGCCTCACCGAGTCCCAGCGCGCGGCCGACGAGGCCAGGGCCGAGGCCGAGCTCGCCGAGACTGAGGCCGAGCGGGCACGCGAGGAGGC
>JBAUWD010000507.1:0-1696 GCA_049583575.1 Nocardioides sp. | reverse complement strand
GCAACGACATCGAGCGGTTCTACCGCTACGGCCTGCTCACGAACCCCGACCTGCGCATCTACAAGCCCTGGCTCGACGCCGCGTTCGTCTCCGAGCTCGGCGGTCGGCACGAGATGAGCCAGTGGCTGACCTCGCACGGTCTGCCCTACCGCGACAGCGCCGAGAAGGCCTACTCCACCGACGCCAACATCTGGGGTGCCACTCACGAGGCGAAGACGCTCGAGCACCTCGACGTCTCGCTCGAGACGGTCCAGCCGATCATGGGTGTGCGGTTCTGGGACCCGGCCGTGGTGATCGAGACCGAGGACGTCACGGTCCGCTTCGACCGCGGCCGCCCGGTCGCCGTCAACGGCACCACGTACGACGACCCGGTGGCGCTGGTGCGCACCGTCAACGAGCTCGGCGGCCGGCACGGTCTCGGCATGTCCGACCAGATCGAGAACCGGATCATCGAGGCCAAGTCGAGGGGGATCTACGAGGCGCCCGGCATGGCGCTGTTGTGGATCGTCTACGAGCGCCTGCTCAACGCTGTCCACAACGAGAGCACGCTGGCCAACTACCACGACCAGGGCCGCCAGCTCGGACGGTTGCTCTACGAGGGGCGCTGGCTCGATCCGCAGGCGCTGATGATGCGCGAGTCGATCCAGCGGTGGGTCGGGTCACTGGTGACCGGCGAGGTCACCCTGCGGCTGCGCCGGGGTGAGGACTACTCCATCCTCGCCACCCACGGCCCGGCGTTCTCCTACCACCCCGACAAGCTCTCGATGGAGCGCGTCGAGTCCGCCGCCTTCGGCCCCACCGACCGGATCGGTCAGCTCACCCTGCGCAACCTCGACATCGCCGACTCGCGCAGCAAGCTCGAGCTCTACGCCACCCAGCCGCTCGACGAGGGCCAGGTGCTCGTCGAGCACGGGCACCTCCTCGGTGCGCTGCCCGCCGGTGGCGCCGACCGCATCGCGAGCAACCCTGGGGCCGACGAGGCCGACGAGGTCGCCCTCGACCACGCCGCCATCGACGAGGGAGTCGACTGACCCGGCACTCGCGTCACCCCTGAGACCGCTGACCCGGCGTTCGGGTCACTCGCAGAGCCGCTGACCCGGCGGTCGTGTCATCGACTGATAGGAAGGATCCCGTGCCCGTGCCCGAGCCGATCCGCCGTACGACGGCCCGCGTCGTCCCGGTCAACCGCGACGGCGAGGTGCTGGTGCTCTACGGCTGTGACCCGCTGCATCCCGAGACGCCCTACTGGTTCACCATCGGCGGTGCGACCGAGCCGGGCGAGACCCTCGAGGAGACCGGTGCCCGCGAGCTGCTCGAGGAGACCGGTATCGCCGTTGCTCCCCAGCAGCTGGTCGGGCCCTACCACCGCGGCCGCCACCGGTTCTCCTGGAACGGCATGGACATCGACAACGACTCCCACTTCTTCGCGGTTCGCCTCGACGGGGTGGAGGTGAGGTTCGACGGGCTCGACCACCTGGAGGCCGGGTCCATCTGGGACGCCCGTTGGTGGCTCCCGGCCGAGGTGCCCAAGGACGCGCTGGCCCACCCCGAGCTCCCCGAGGTGCTGGCCCGCGCGGTCGTGGCGGTGGCCTCGTGAGCACCAACGAAGGCACTCTCTGGGGCGGCCGGTTCGCCGCTGGTCCCTCGCCCGAGCTCGAGGCGCTGTCGCGCTCGACCCACTTCGACTGGCGGCTCG
>JBAUWD010000506.1:0-13084 GCA_049583575.1 Nocardioides sp. | reverse complement strand
GCGAGCGCCGCGGCGGTGCCGGCCACGGATGCGGGTGCGACCAGCGGCGGTACGGCGAGCAGCAGCCCGCCGACGGCCGGGCCGACCACGAAGGAGGCGACCTCGATGGTGACGAGCACATCGGTGGCGCGCTCGGCGGCGGGTCCCGCAGCGGCCGGCATGGCGGCGGCGAGGGCCGGGTAGGCGGGAGTCGCGACAGCGATCGCGAGGGCGGCCAGGACCACCGCGACGCCGACCTGGTGGAGACCGACGGCACACGGCACGCCCGCGAGCAGGACGACCCGAGCCGTGAGCGTCACGCGGATCACGACGTCGCGGCGGATCCGGTCGCCGAACCGCGCGGCCCACCACGAGCACGCGACGTAGGGCAGCATCCGCGCGGCAGCGGCCAGCCCGAGGAGGTCGGGGCTGTGGGTCCGGTCCCAGACCAGCACCAGGAGCCACGGCCAGGGCAGCGACATCGCGACCGAGGCCAGGGCATGGCTGCCGAGCAGCCGGGCGACCGGAGTTCGCAGGCCGGACCCGGACGCGTGCTCGAGCATGCCGGACAGGAGCGCCGAGCGGGTCGACTGATACCGCTCCGCCGCCCGCCGTTCGGTCGGGGTCGCGGCGGATTCGGTGCGCTCGCGCAGGTCTGGCACAATGACGGGCTGAGTCTGCGTGTCCCCCGGACCCTCTCATCCGGAGCATCGCGGCCCGCCGAGGCGAACGCCCGTGTCCCCACGTGGCGCGTGACCCTCACCCACACACAACTCTTCGAGGAGACACCACAGCCGTGGCCGTCAAGATTCGCCTGAAGCGCCTGGGCAAGGTCCGGGTGCCGATGTACCGCATCGTCGTCGTCGACGCGCGCAAGAAGCGCGACGGACGCGTGCTGGAGGAGATCGGCAAGTACCACCCCAAGGAGGACCCGTCGTACATCTCGGTCGTCTCCGAGCGGGCGCAGTACTGGCTCGGGGTCGGCGCGCAGCCGTCCGACGCCGTCGCCAAGCTGCTCAAGATCACCGGTGACTGGCAGACGTTCAAGGGCACCGACGGCACCGAGGGCACGCTCAAGGTGGCGGAGCCCAAGCGCAGCAAGCAGGAGATCTTCAACGAGGCCCTCAAGGACGCCGTGAGCGAGCCCAAGGCCGAGGCCGTGACCCGCCGCGCGACCAAGAAGACCGCGAAGGCGGCCGAGACCCCGGCCGAGGCGCCGGCCGAGGCCGCCGCGGAGACGCCTGCCGAGGCTCCTGCCGAGGAGGCCGCTCCGGTCCCCTCCGACGAGACCCCGGAGGGCGCCGCGGACGCCGCCGAGAGCGCGGAGGCCGCCGAGGTCGACGCCGAGGCGAAGTCCGCCGAGGGCTGACCGTGCTGGCCGAGGCGCTCGAACACCTGGTGCGAGGGGTCGTCGACCACCCCGACGACGTCACCGTGCGCGACAAGCAGACCCGCCGCGGCCCGCTGCTCGAGGTGCGGGTCAACCCCGACGACCTGGGCAAGGTGATCGGCCGCAACGGGCGTACGGCGACCGCCTTCCGCACCGTGATCTCGGCCCTGGCCGGCCGCGAGGGCTCGCGGATCGACTTCGTCGACGTCGACCGCGGTCGCTGAGCCCTCCGCCCCTGATCGCGTGGAGACGATCGAGGTGGTGGTCGGCCGCGTCGGGAAGCCCCACGGCATCAGGGGTGAGGTGACCGTCGAGCTGCGCACCGACGAGCCGGAACGCCGTTTCGCCGTCGGCGCGAGCCTGCGCGCCGAGCGGCCGGGCGGCTCCCCGGCGCCGTGGTCGTCGCTCAGCGTCTCATCGACGCGCTGGCACCAGTCCAGGCTGCTGGTCCGGTTCGACGAGCTGACCGACCGCACGGTCGCCGAGTCGGCGCGCGGGCTGCTGCTGCACGCCACCGTCCCCGCCGACGAGTCGCCGGACGACCCCGACGAGTTCTACGACCACCAGCTCGTCGGGCTGGCCGCCGTCGACCTCGACGGCCACGTGCTCGGTGAGGTGACCGAGGTCGTGCACGGGGCGCAGGACCTCCTCCAGATCCGTACGCCGGACGGGCGCGACACGCTGGTGCCGTTCGTCGTCGCGCTGGTGCCCGAGGTCGACCTCGCGGCCGGGCGGGTCGTCGTGGCCGACCGGCCGGGTCTGGTCACTCCGTTCCCGGAGGACGACGCGTCGTGAGGATCGACGTCGTCACGATCTTCCCCTCCTGGTTCGACGCGCTCGACGTGTCCCTGACCGGCCGGGCCCGCGCCTCCGGTCTGGTCGACATCGCCGTTCACGACCTCCGTCGGTGGACCCACGACCGGCACCGCACGGTCGACGACACGCCGTACGGCGGCGGGGCGGGCATGGTGATGAGGCCGGAGCCGTGGGGGGAGGCGCTCGACGCGTTGGTCTCGACAGGCTCGTCCGGCGGCAGGGAGGGCCCGACCGGCCGCGACCGGCCCGTGCTCGTCGTACCCACTCCGAGCGGCATCCCGTTCACCCAGGCCGTCGCACGTGGGCTGGCCGCGACCGACCACCTGGTCATCGCGTGCGGCCGCTACGAGGGCATCGACCAGCGCGTGGTCGACGAGGCCGCGTCGTCGTACGACGTGCGCGAGGTGTCCCTGGGAGACTTCGTGCTGAACGGCGGCGAGGTCGCCGCCCTGGCGGTGACCGAGGCCGTGGTCCGGCTGCTCCCGGGCTTCATGGGCAACCCCGCCTCGCTGCTCGAGGAGTCGCACGAGGACGGCCTGCTGGAGTATCCCGTCTACACCAAGCCGGCGACGTGGCGCGGCCGCGAGGTGCCGGCCGTACTCCGGTCGGGCGACCATGCCGCGATCGCGGCCTGGCGTCACGCCGAGTCCGTACGCCGTACCATCGCCCACCGTCCGGACCTCGCCCACCCGGCGGCGGCCGTGGGTCTCGGCGACCTCGACGTCGACGTGCGGCTCGCGGTGCGCGCGGACGCCGGCGAGCTCCTCACCCTGACCCGCGCCTGCTGGCTCCAGGAGCTGTGGGCCAACCCGGGGGTCGCGATCCCGGCCCTCGAGGAGTCCTACGACGACCACGTCCGCAGCCTCGAGGAGTGGACGACCTTCGTCGCCCGGGCCGGCGGGCGGCTGGTCGGGTCGGTACGCGGTCGGGTCGACGGGGAGGTCTGGGACGTCGGCCGGATCATGGTCGCGCCGGACCTCCAGGGCCGCGGTCTCGGCCGCCACCTGCTCACCCTGGTCGAGGACGCCGCGCCCGCGACGGTGACGTCGTACGCGCTGGTCACCGGGGCCGGCAGTGCCGACAACATCCGGATGTACAAGAAGGCCGGGTATCGCCTGCGCGGACCCGCCCCGGGGCCGGCCGGCGCGGTCGTGATGACCAAGGCTCGCCACGGCTGAGCCCGTCTCGATTTAGCCCGCCCGCCCCCGCTGTGGCAGACTCAACCCTCGGCCCAGTCGGCCGAAGGACCACCATCCCGCCACGAGCGGGCCGGGGTCTGCGACGTTCTCCTGCCACAGGGGGAGTACGACGCCGCCGGCCACCACGACTGGCCCGTCTGCACCACCCAGCTACCGCGGTTGACCTGTGGCACTCGTGAGGAGAACGACATGACCAACGTCATCACCGACCTCGGCAACGCCGCCAAGCGTGACGACCTCCCGGACTTCCGCGCCGGTGACACCGTCAAGGTCCACGTCAAGGTCACCGAGGGCACCCGCTCCCGCGTCCAGGTCTTCCAGGGCGTCGTGATCCGTGTGCAGGGCTCCGGCATCGGCCGCACCTTCACGGTCCGCAAGGTCTCCTTCGGCGTCGGTGTCGAGCGCACCTTCCCGCTGCACTCGCCGATCTTCGAGTCGATCGAGATCGTCACCCGCGGTGACGTCCGCCGGGCGAAGCTCTACTACCTGCGCAACCTCCGCGGCAAGGCCGCCAAGATCAAGGAACGCCGCGAGGCCTGAGTCGGCGTTCGCGAGGTCGGTCTCGGTGAGCTCCGAAGAGGCACGGTCGCGTCCGTCGCGTCGGCATGCCCTCCCGCTGTGGCTGGAGACCGTGGTGCTGCTCGCGGTCGCGATCGGGATCGCGGTGCTGATCAAGGCGTTCTTCGCCCAGGCGTTCTACGTCCCCTCGAGCTCGATGGAGCCGGGTCTGGTCAAGAACGACCGGATCCTGGTCGAGAAGACGTCGTACTGGGGCGGGGGTACGCCGCAGCGCGGCGACGTCGTCGTCTTCAAGGACCCCGGTGGCTGGCTGAGCGAGAAGGAGGACGCGGGGCCGTCCAACCCGATCGGCAAGCTGATGGTCAAGATCGGGCTGTACCCGGCCGGAGGTCACCTGGTGAAGCGGGTGATCGGTGTCGCCGGCGACACCATCCACTGTTGTGACTCCCACGGACGGATCCACGTCGACGGCACCTCTCTGGACGAGCGCTCCTACATCAAGCCCGCCGCCGGACTGGACTGCGCCGGCCCCGAGGTCAACCGGTGCACCGAGCACTGGACCGCCGGACCGGTGCCGTCGGGGGAGCTGTTCGTGCTCGGCGACAACCGCGGCGACTCCGCCGACTCGGCGTACCACCTCTGCCACCCCAAGGCGCCCTTCTGCGGTCGCGGGAGCCCCTACGTGCCCGTCTCCGACGTCGTGGGCAAGGTGGTGACGCTGATGTGGCCGGCGAGCCGCTTCCACGTGCTCCATCGTCCTTCGGGCTTTGCGAGCGTCTCGGCCTCGTCGTCGCCACCCACTCGTTAGTCTCGACGAGTGACCGAAGACAGCTCTGCCACCGACGTCGACGAGGCCGAGCCCAGCACCTCGGGGAAGCAGCGCAAGCACCTGCCGCTGTGGCAGGAGACCCTCCTGCTGCTGTCGATCGCGGTCGTGCTCGCCATCGTGATCAAGGCGTTCTTCGTCCAGGCGTTCTACATTCCATCCGAGTCGATGGAGCCGGGCCTGGTCAAGAACGACCGGATCCTGGTCGAGAAGATGTCGTACTGGTTCGGCGGGACCCCACAGCGAGGCGACGTCGTGGTCTTCAAGGACCCCGGGGGCTGGCTGAGCGAGGAGGAGGACGCGGGGCCGTCCAACCCGATCGGCCAGATGATGGCCAAGATCGGGCTCTACCCGTCGGGCGGTCACCTGGTGAAGCGGGTGATCGGCGTCGCCGGCGACACCATCCACTGCTGTGACAAGCAGGGCCGGATCCTCGTCAACGGCCACCCGCTGAACGAGAACGGCTACATCAAGCGGTCACCGGGCATGTCCTGCAACGGGCCGATGACGACCACCTGCAACTGGACCGCCGGCCCGGTCCCGAAGGGCACCATGTTCGTGATGGGCGACAACCGTGACAACTCGGACGACTCGAGCATGCACCTGTGCCGGCCCAAGATCCCCGACTGCGTGCCCGATCCCTTCGTCCCGGTGAGCGACGTCGTGGGCAAGGTGTTCGTGCTCCTGTGGCCGCGCGACCGCTTCCACCTGATCCATCGGCCGTCCGACTTCGCCGACGTCCCGAGCGCCTCGGGCGGATGACGCGGCTTCCGCAGGGGTCGACGGTCCGGCGCGACGCCGGGCTGTACGGCTACGAGCGCGCCCTGCGGCGGGTGGGCCTGGAGATCGTGGCCGGCGTGGACGAGGCGGGTCGGGGAGCCTGCGCGGGCCCGCTGGTCGCGGGCGCCGCGATCCTCAGGCCGGGCAAGGGTGGCGAGATCCCCGGGCTCGCGGACTCCAAGCTGCTCTCGGAGAAGGCCCGCGAGCGCTGCTACGCCCACATCGTCAAGCGTGCGCTGTCGTGGTCGGTGGTCGTCATCGAGTCCGACGAGTGCGACCGTCTGGGCATGCACGTCGCCAACGTCGAGGCCCTCCGCCGGGCGGTCGCGCTGCTCGACGTGCCGCCCCACTACGTGCTCACCGACGGGTTCCCGGTGGACGGTCTCGGGCGGCCCGGGCTGGCGGTCTGGAAGGGCGACCGGGTGGCGGCCTGCATCAGCGCGGCGTCGGTCCTGGCGAAGGTCACCCGCGACCGGATCATGGTCGCCCTCGACCGCGAGCACCCGTCGTACGACTTCAAGACGCACAAGGGCTACGTCACCGACGTGCACAACGCGGCCCTGGCGGAGCACGGTCCGTGCCCGCAGCACCGCATGCGGTTCGTGAACGTACGACGGGCCGCCGGCCTCGAGCCCGCTGCGGTGGTCGAGCCCGCTGCGGTGGTCGACCCTGCCGGGACCCGCGATCCGTGGCTCGGCGAGCTGGTCGAGAGCACTAGGGTCGGACCGACGACGTGGCGAGGGGAGTCAGCATGAGCGCGGAGGACCTCGAGAAGTACGAGACCGAGATGGAGCTGACGCTCTATCGCGAGTACCGCGACGTCGTCGGCATCTTCAAGTACGTCGTCGAGACCGACCGCCGCTTCTACCTCTGCAATCAGGTCGACGTGAAGGCGCGCACCGAGTCCGGTGACGTGTTCTTCGAGGTGTCGATGACCGACGCCTGGGTGTGGGACATGTACCGTCCCGCGCGCTTCGCCAAGAACGTCAAGGTGCTGACCTTCAAGGACGTCAACGTCGAGGAGCTCAGCGAGCAGGAGATCGACCCGCCGAAGGCCTGACCCGCTACTTGATGAGGCGGATCGGGTCTCCGTCGATGCTGGCTGTCCACGTGGTCGTGTCGTTGACGCCCCCCGGGAAGTTCACGACCAGGCGGAACCAGCAGCCACCCGCCTGCGAGTAGTTGCAGGTGTAGCTGTTCGGGATCGGGATCTTGAGGTTCTCGTACTGACCGTTCCACCCGTTGCCGCTGCTGACGTTGGTGAGCTTGCAGTTCGTGATCGTGCCGGTGACGACGCCCGCCCCCGTGCAGCTGGACAGCGACGCCCCCATGTTCGAGTCGAGCGGCGGCAGCACCTGGACGGTCCCCGGGTTCGAGGCGTCGCCCACGTCGTAGAACCCGATGTTGAGGGTCTTGGTGGCCGCGGCCGGTACCACGCGGACCAGGTTGAACGTGGTGTTGGCGCCGGTGTAGTTGGCGTAGATCCCCATCGCCTGGTAGCCGGCGATGGACACCGCACTGCGCTGTGCGCCGGTGATGCGCAGAGAGAACCGGTTGTTGCCGGTGCCGCCCACCGAGGTGTCATCGCCGGTCTGGCTGAACACGTTCGGGTTGTTGTCGTAGCCGCCCTCGCCGTCAGGCGTGCCGCCGAGCTTCACGTTGGTGCGGACCTGGAGGTAGTAGTCGCCGGCGACGGTCGGGGTGAACGTGCAGAGCTTGACCCACTGGTGGTACACCTTCGCCAGGTTGTCGTTGTACTTGCCCTTGCTCTTGTCCAGCGTCGCGTTGCTGACTCCGGAGAAGGTGCCGTTGCCGGATCCCGACGCTGCCGCGTAGTACGGCTGGTACTGCCGCTCGCAGCTGGTCATGGGCGTCGCCACCTTCGGGTTGTAGGTGTCGGTCGGCAGCCTCATGCCGTACGACGTGGTGATCCCGTCGACGTTGGCCGTGCCGTTGTTGACGTCGCCCGTGCAGAAGCTGTTGGGTGACCCGCCCGAGGGTGTCAGCTTGTAGCGCTGGAGCCCGTCCGACGTGGTGTAGTTGTTCATGTTGTTCTTCATGGTCCCCGTGGGGGCGTTCTCGCAGTTGTCGCCGTTCTCCACCCATGCGGGGTCGTAGATCTGCAGAGTCACCGGGGTCCCGACGGCGGACGTCCCGACCCGGACGACGTAGAAGTAGCCCTGCGGGTCGAACTCGTCGTTCGTCGAGCCCGTGCAGCCGGCGCCACTGAAGCTGCAGTTGCGGGTCATGATCTCGTCGCCGTTGCTCTTGGGCGTGTCGGGACCGGCGATCGCCCCCCAGAACTGTGGGTTGCTGGTGCACTGGGCACCGCCCGGCGGCGCGACGATCTGGCTCACGGGTGTCGCGGGGCCGTGCTGGTCCGTCGTCCCCGTCCCGGGCGGCTCGTTGCCGAAGGCGTTGCACGGACTGCCCATCAGGACCGGCCCGTTGAAGTCCGCGGTCGCGCCGCGCACGAGCGTCTGGGTGCCGACGCCGAAGGACGAGCCGAAGGCGTTGCGGATGGTGCTCCTGATCGTGACCACGAGCTGCGTCGGCTTGTCGCCGATGGAGACGGCGACCGAGGATGTCCCGGAGTTCGGGTAGCCGTTCTTGGTCGCGACCGCGATCGCCGTGGCCTTGGCCGAGGCGAAGTCGTCGGGGAGGTAGGTGACGCCGGCGGTGGCCGCGGCGTCGGCGGCGTTCTGCACGCGCTGGACCTCGACGTACCAACGGGCGACGTCGACCGAGATCGCGCAGAGCGGCAGCAGCAGCGCCGCGGCGAAGAAGGCGACGAGGACGGCGACATAGCCGCCCTGGTCTCCGTGTCGCCGGCGCAGGAAGCGGTTCTCGGCGCTCATGGGTGCGCGTTCGGGGTGCCGGGCTTGCACGAGTCGCTGGTCAGGGGCTCGAACTGCATGACGTTGCGCTCCTGGATGGTGGCCCCGCTACCGAAGAGACCGGTGATCCACGGGTGGTCGGCATTCATGATCACGCCCACCGACATCCGGTTGGGGTCGTTGATGCAGGCGTTGATCGAGGCCGAGGACCACGAGCCGCTCGAGTAGACGAACTGGTTCTTCGAGCTGTTCCACACGTACTTCACGCAGTCGGTCGAGCACACGGCCGACGTGTTGCCGGCCGGGAGCGGGTAGCCGGCCGAGTTGGCGTTGTAGACGAGGATCCAGTTGATCTGGTCCTGCGGCATCGCCATGCCCGCTTGCTGCATGGCGTTGGCGGCGTACTGCGCGAGGGCGGGTGCCGTGGGCGGCGTACAGGGAGACGGCGAGCAGGTGGCCGGCCCGAGGCCCGCCTCGGTCGACGCCATCCGGGTCCCGACGTGGACGGAGCTCGACACCGACACGACGTCGCGCATGTACAGCGACATCTCGATGATCCCGAACAGGACGAGCGTCAGCAGCGGAGTCAGCAAAGCCGCCTCGACGGCGGCTGCACCGCGTTGATTCCTCGTTCTGCGTACCCACATGGCCACGTGTCTCCGCTCTTTCCCCCGGGCGGCAATGTAAGTGAGTGTGAGTCGCGTCCGCAGAGAAACGGAGAGGCTGGTGCGTAAATTCGGCCGCGAGCTCGGACGTTTTGCCCAGTCGAGCGTCCCCGCGCGAGCTGGTCTAGACCGGAGCGGCCCGTTCAGCGTGCACAGACCCTCCTCGTGACCGGGTCGTGCACAGCCCGCGGCGGCCCGTCGCTGTCCTGCTGCCGACTCCGCAACGGTGGGAGACATGTCCACTCCTGTCCACTCCACCGACGCGCGTCGCCGTCTGGCCCTGGGGGCGTACGGCGAGCGTCTGGCCGCGCGCCACCTCACGGACCTGGGCATGGTCGTGCTGGACCGCAACTGGCGGTGCGACTCCGGCGAGATCGACCTCGTCCTGCGAGACGGCGACGTGCTCGTGGTGTGCGAGGTCAAGACGCGCAGCTCGGCCGGGTGCGGCAGCCCGCACGAGGCGGTGACTCCGGCGAAGCTCGACCGCCTGCGCAGGCTTGCTGCCCGCTGGACCCAGGAGCACCACGTGTATCCCGTCGACGTCCGCCTCGACCTGGTCGCCGTCCGGTGCCGGCGCCGCGGGCCGGCCGAGATCGAGCACGTGCCGGGGCTGCTCTGATGTCGCTGGCGACCGCCCACACCGTGTCCCTCCAGGGTGCGTCCGGCCATCTCATCGACGTCCAGGCCGACGTGTCTCCCGGCTCTCCCGGCACCACACTGGTGGGTCGACCCGACACCTCGCTCCACGAGGCCCGCGACCGCTGCCGGATGGCGGTGTCCAACTCCGGCGCCCTGTGGCCGGCGACCCGGCGGGTGACGATCCTGCTGGCCCCGTCCGACCTGGTGAAGCGCGGCACCCACTTCGACCTGGCCATCGCCCTGGCCGTGCTCGCCGCGTGTGGCGACATCACCCAGCGGTCGCTGTCCGACACCTTGGTGATCGGAGAGCTGACGCTCACCGGCGGACTGCGCTCGGTCCCTGGCGTCCTGCCCATGGTGATGGCCGCCTCCCGGCGCGGCTTCGAGCGCGTGATCGTGCCGGAGCCCCAAGCGCGCGAGGCCGCGATGGTGCCCGGCATGACGGTGCTGGGCATGCGCTCGCTGGCGCAGGTGCGTGCCGAGCTGCGGGGGGAGCTCGTGCCCGAGGCCGCTCCGGTGGCGCCGATGTCGGGGAGCCGGCTCATCGAGTGGCGGGGCTCGCGACGGCTCAGCGAGCACGACCTGGCCGACCTGCGTGGCGTCCCCGACGTCAAGTACGCGCTCGAGGTCGCAGCGGCCGGTGGCCATCACGTGATGCTTTCGGGTCCCAAGGGCTCCGGCAAGACGTCGTTGGCGGAGCGTCTGCCGGGGATCCTGCCCGACCTCTCGGTCGAGGAGTCGCTCGAGCTCACCGCGATCCATTCGCTCGCGGGCGCCCTCGAGCCGGGTGACGAGCTGATCGTGCGCCCGCCGTTCTTCGCACCCCACCACGACGCGAGCAAGGCCAGCCTCCTCGGAGGTGGCACCGGCCGGGTGCGGCCGGGCGAGGTGAGCCGGTCCCACTGCGGAGTGCTGTTCCTCGACGAGTTCCCGCTCTTCCGTGGCGACGTGATCGACGCCCTGCGCCAGCCGCTGGAGAGCGGCGAGGTGACCATCGCCCGTGGCGAGGAGTCGGCCACCTTCCCGGCCCGCGGGATGGTGGTGATGGCCTGCAACCCGTGCCCCTGCGGGGAGTACACGCCGGCTCGCGCCTCCAACAACTGCACCTGCACCCAGCAGCAGCGCCATCACTACTGCCGCCGGGTCACCGGTCCCGTGCACGACCGGATCGACATCCTGCGGCATGTGCTGCCGCCGACCCACGAGGCTGCCCTGCTCCCGGGCGAGCACCGCGAGACCTCTCCGGAGGTGCGTGAGCGGGTCGCTGCCGCACGTGAGCGCCAAGCCGCCCGGTACGCCGGGCGGGAGTGGCGGCTGAACTCCCAGGTGCCCAGCGCGATCCTTGCGCGGGAGTGGCCCCTGCCGGACGCCGGCGCGAGGCGACTGGAGCGCGAGGTGCTCGACGGGCACCTCAGCAGGCGAGGTGCGGTGCGGGTGCATCGTCTGGCCTGGACGGTGGCCGACCTGCGCGCTCGGGACCGTCCCACGGTGGCGGACGTCGACACCGCCTTCCGGCTCCGACAGGGCGAGCCGCTCCTCCAGGACGCGGTCGTGCGGAGCGCCTCGTGAGCGACGACGACCGGCTGGCGCGCGTGGCCCTGTCCCGGCTGACCGAGCCGGGGGATCCCAAGATCGCGTCGCTGGTCGCGCAGCTCGGCGCGGTCGCGCTGCGCGAGCTGCTCAGCGCCCCCACGCAGGCTTCGCCGGAGGCTCGCGACGTATCGAGCAGGCTGCGCGGCGTCGACCCCACGGCCGACCTCGAGGCCGGGGAGAAGGCCGGCCTGCGCTACCTCGTGCCGGGCGACGACGAGTGGCCGACCCAGGTCGACGACCTGATGCGTGCCGAGCTGCTCGATCACCGTGGGGGTCCACCACTCGGGCTGTGGGTGAAGGGACCGACCCGGCTCGACCAGCTGGGAGGCGCCGTGGCCGTGGTCGGTGCCCGCTCGGCCACGACGTACGGCACCGAGGTCGCAGCCGGCATCTCGGGCACGCTGGCCCGAGCGGGTCATCCGGTGGTGTCGGGCGCGGCGTTCGGCATCGACCAGGCCGCACATCGGGGCGCCCTCGGGGTCGACGGCGCCAACGTCGCGGTCCTCGCCTGTGGAGCCGACCGCGCATACCCGACCGCCCACCACGATCTGCTCGAGCACCTCGGCCGCACCTCCGCGGTGATCGCGGAGGTCCCTCCGGGGTGTGCCCCGACGCGGGGACGGTTCCTCAGCCGCAACCGGCTGATCGCGGCGCTCACCCGCGGCACCGTGGTGGTCGAGGCCGCGACCCGCAGCGGTGCCCTCAACACCGCCAGCTGGGCCACCCGGCTCAACCGCCACCTGATGGGCGTCCCCGGGCCGGTGACCAGTGCACAGTCCCAGGGCGTCCACCAGCTGCTCCGCACCGGCGCCGCCGCCTTGGTGACGTACGGCGACGAGGTGCTGGAGATCGTCGCGGAGTCGGGCGCCCGGCTCCTGACCCCGCCACGCGCTCCTAGCCGGCCTCGCGACAAGCTCCCTCCCCGCGATGCCCGGGTCCTCGATGCCGTCCCTCTCGCCAGTCCCGCCCCCGTCGACTCCATCGCGGTCACGGCCGGCATGGCGCTGCTCGATGTCCAGGCGGCCCTCCGTCGACTGGTGCGCGACGGGCTCGTCGAGCTGTCCGAGCGGGGGTGGCGCCTGACCGCGGCCGCCAACGAGTGAGCCTCGCCCGTGCGGCGAGGCGCGCGGGCCGGGTCACCGCGATCGCCCTACAGTGACGCCATGACCGGCGCACCGCGCGACGTGCCCGCGGTCCTGGCGGAGTACGAGCGACACCTGGTCTCCGAGCGCGACCTGGCCCCGCACACGGTCCGTGCCTATCTCGCCGACGTGTCCGGCCTGCTCGAGCACGCGACCCGCCTGGGAAGACACGATCCTGCCGACCTCGACCTGCGAACGCTGCGCAGCTGGCTCGCCCACCAGCAGGTCACCGGGCACTCGCGGACGACACTCGCCCGCCGCGCGACCGCGGTGCGTGTGTTCACCGCCTGGCTGGTCCGGACGGGACGGATGCCGACCGACGTCGGGGCCAGCCTGCGGTCGCCGAAGACGCGCCAGACTCTTCCCCCGGTGCTCCGCCAGGACGAGGCTCGCGACCTGATCGCGGCGGCTGCCCGCCTCGCCGACGACGGCAGCCCGGTGGGGCTGCGCGACACTGCGATGCTCGAGTTCTTGTACGCGACCGGGGTCCGGGTCGGAGAGCTCGTGGCCCTCGACCTCGACGACGTCGATCGTTCGCGGCAGGTCGTCCGGGTGCTCGGCAAGGGCCGCAAGGAGCGGACCGTGCCCTTCGGCCACCCCGCGGCCCGCGCCCTCCAGCTGTGGCTCGACCGCGGGAGGCCGTCGCTGGTGGCACCTGGCGCCGGTGCGGCGCTCTTCCTCGGAGCGCGCGGGGGCCGC
>JBAUWD010000505.1:0-1706 GCA_049583575.1 Nocardioides sp. | reverse complement strand
TCGCCGAGGTGGGCTGGGGCCGGGTGACCACGCGGGCGGTCGCCGCACGCGCCGGCCTGCCGCACGGCGCGGTGAGCTATCACTTCCGGGGCAAGCAGGAACTGCTCGTGGAGTCGGCCACGCATGCCTTCGCCGACGCCCTGCCGGCCGACGCGTTCGCCTCGCTGCGGACGATCGAGGACCTGATCGGCCTGATCCGGGAGGAGGTCGGGAGTCCGGAGGCGATCGACCCCGTCCTGTCCCGCCTGATGCTGGAGACGCTGCGCGAGGCCGAACGCGATCCCGCGCTCCGCGAGCGGATGGGCCGGATGCTCCACACCTACCGGCAGCTCATCGTCGACCTGGTACGTCGCGAGCAGGACGCCGGCCGGGTCGCCCGCGACGTACCTGCCGAGGGTCTGGCGACCCTCCTGGCCGCTGTGGGTGACGGGCTGATGATGCACGCCCTGCTCGACCCCGCCCTCGACGTCGGAGCCGCCCTCGACGCTCTCGAGAGGATGTGACCGCCTCCCCGGGCAGACCCTGGGAACGCCAGTGGGCGAACGCAGCGGCCAGAGGCCCCGACGGTGCCACGCAGACCGACATCGGTCGGGCATGGAGCGAGACGAAGGCGACTCCCCGGACGCTCGACCGCCGAGAGGGCGCCCGCGCGCTCCCGCCGTTCAGGGGACGGGCTGGGGGCCCTGCTCGTCAGCCGGCGGCAGGACTCTGCTGACGAACGCGGTCACCGCGGGGTTGACGGCCTCGGGCTGCTCGGTGTGCGGGTAGTGACCGGCGCCGTCGACCAGCAGCTCGTCGGCGTCGGGGAGCTGGTCGACGATCCAGGCGGACTCGGCACGTGGGTCCTTGAAGTCGGGGTCGGCGGTGCCCATCACGACCAACGCCGGGGCCCCGACCTCGGGGAGTCTCGCCTCGACGGGGGCGTGGCTGGTCCGGGTGGTCGCCCGGAAGGCCCGCCCGTGGCCGGGACGGCGCATGCTCGCCCGGATGGCGGCGCGGTGCTGGTCGAAGTCGGGTGGTCGACGGCCGGGATAGAGGGACGGGAGGTAGCGGTCCCAGACCGCTCCCGCCCACGGGCCCGACATGGCGACCCGAAAGGCCCACGCGAGGAGAGGGTTGATCGGCGCCTGGCGCACGAACGGTCCGACCAGCACCACGCCCGCAACCAGGTCGGGGCGCTCGGCGGCGGCCCACGCGGCGGCCCCGGCGCCCATGGAGCTGCCGACGACGACGGCGGGACCCTCGAGCTCCTCGATCAGGGCCAGGACGTCGGTGCCGGCGGCGACATCGTCGTAGGAGCCGAAGGTGGCGTCGCTGTCACCGTGCCCGCGGAGGTCCATGGCGGCCACGCGGTACCCCGCCTCCCCGACCGACCCGACGTTGCGGCGGTAGCTGCTGCGCAGCTCGCCCATCCCGGGAACGCAGACCACCAGCGGACCGTCCCCGCTCACGTCGTAGGCGATGGTGCCCTCACGGCGGGTCAGTCTCCTGGTCTCGCTTGCGACGGCGGCCATCCACTTCCTCCGATCCGGTCGGGTGACCCAGGTCCGTGTGCGACCTCGCATCGGTCGTCGTGCTCGCCTTGCGGCGCCGGGTCACGGCGGCCAGCCGTGACGCACCAGGGCCGTACCCCACCAAGGCCATTGTCCAGAGCAATGCTTGCTCGATGCAAGGCAACTCGACGGGATGACCGTGGTCGGTCGGCC
>JBAUWD010000504.1:0-2191 GCA_049583575.1 Nocardioides sp. | reverse complement strand
ACGTCGACCTCGGCCTGGGTGCGGTGGGGGACGTCCGTGGCGACGTAGCGGGCGGGCGTGCCGAACGCCTTCGCCATCGTGGGCGGGTCCGCGTCGGGCAGGACCACCGAGGTGGTCGTCGCCTGCTTCGTGGCGGTCAGCGCCTGCTTGGTGGCGGTGTCCCAGCCGCGGACCTCGACCTCCTTGACCTGCTCGGCGGAGGTGACGACGGCTCGGAAGCGCAGCAGGTCGGCGCCCAGCTTGAGCACGAGCGGGTTCGTGTTCTGTGCGCCGCCGGCCGGTGGAGCACCCGCGGCGGTCGCGGGCGGCCCGAAGCCGAACCTGCCGTCGCGCACCGTGACGTCGAACCCCACGTCGGCAGCCAGCCTCTGCATCAGGTCCCAGTCGCTCGTGCCCGCCTGCGGGACGTGCTCGTAGACGGTCGTCGTGCTGGTGACCTGCCCGTTCTGCAGCCCGGCGCGCTGGGCGACCTTGAGGGCGATGTCGGAGGCCGTCATCTGGTTGTACGCCTCGGTACGGCGACCGCGGAACAGCCGGTGCGCCGCGTCGTACCCGCGGAGCACGACGAAGGTGCCGCCGGTGTCGAACTCGCTCTGGAGGGCCGTGACCTCGCCGGTCATGAGGGGCACGGGGGACTTGCTGTCGCTGGTCGACACCGAGATCTTCACCGACGAGCCGACCTTCACCCCGGTCTTGGGGATCACGAGATGGGAGGGGTCGCGGAAGCGCAGCTCGAACAGGTCGGGGTAGCGCTGGCTGTCGTCGACGAACCCGGCGGTCAGGAGAGGTGCGATGTCGTCGGGGAGGGCGGTGCCGTCGATCTCGACGAGGAAGGTGCTGGTGTAGGACACGGTCACAGCTCCTCGGGTGCGGGGAGGAGCAGCCGGGTGCCCGGAGCGCAGCGCATCGGGTCGTCGACCCCGTTGAACCGGGCCACGGAGCGCCAGAGCGCGGGATCGCCGTACTCCGCGTAGGCGATCGAGGCCAGTGAGTCGCCCTCGACCAGCGTGTGTGCTCGCCGGACGCTGTCGCTGCCGGACGTGGGGTTCTGCCGCCAGGGCTCGTTGGGCATCTCCTCGAGGGCGACGCTGCACAGCGCGCGGATGGGCAGCCCCGTCGAGGTGAAGAGGGTGTACTTGGCGCTGACCGATGTCACGAAGGCCGGGAAGCTGGCGATCGCTCCCCAGTGGAGGACGACGAGGGGCGGGCTCGGCTTCTTCTGGCCGGCGCTCGCGTCGGTCGGCACCGTGCAGGTGAACAGCTTCTCGACCGCCTCGACGACGCTCCCGTCCTGGGTCCCCGATGCGTCGAAGAACATCTCCAGGGTCAGCTTGCAGGGCTCGGAGCCGCTGAACTCCGGAGGGCCTGCCTTCTTGGCCCCCTTGGCCGGCTTCCGCTCCCACTTGGCGGCCTTCTGGATCGTCACCTCCTTCGGGTTGAACTGGAAGGGGATGTCGCCGCGGGGGGCGCCGCCCAGCGACGACGGGTCGTACAGCTTGAGGGTCGCCCGCTCCATCTGGGGGCGCGTGGTGTCGCCCGACGGGGCCGGCGCGGAGGGGCTGCCGCCGCCGGCGGAGCTCATGAGGGCGATGGGCTGGCTCATGAGATCGGCTTCGCGGACGTGAACCCGTGGTGGGCTAGCTCGAGGGTCTCCGTCGCCACCTTGGGCGAGTCGAGGTTGAGGCTCGGGCCGCTCCACCGGACGGGGATGACGCCGAGCAGGCCCCAGGAGGCGACGACCGTGCGCTCGGCGGTGAGGGCCGAGATGTTCGCCGTCTTCGGGGTGAAGCCGGTGGACATGGTGGACAGCCACGCCAGCACCTCGCTGGTGTCGCTGCACACCGCACGGGTCAGCTTGATGTTCGAGAACTTCAGCCGCGTCGGGAGCTGCCAGACGAAGTCGTTGTTGCCGCCCTCCTCGCGCTGCTCCAGGACGACCTCGATGCCGAGCCCCTCGCAGCTGTTGAAGGTGCCGAGCTGCATGTCGTCGATCGTGACGGCGAAGCAGACGCTGACCGCGGGCTCCGGGTACGACGGGGTCGTGGTCATCGCGCCATGCTCCGTCCGGTTCGCTCACGGTCCAGCCACAGCTCGGCCCGCAGGAGAGCGGACATCGGCCCGTAGAGCCGACGTGCGAGCTCGTCCAGGTCCGGGCCGACCGGCTTGCCGGGTGCGGCTGCCGGGGCGGAAC
>JBAUWD010000503.1:0-4148 GCA_049583575.1 Nocardioides sp. | reverse complement strand
CCCGTACGGCGCCCCGGCCGGCCCCTACGGCGCCGCGCCGGCATACGGCGGCCAGCAGGGCCTGGTGCCGGCCGGTGGCTACGCGTCCTGGATCAAGCGCGTCGGCGCCTACATCATCGACGGGCTCGCGGCGGCCCTCGCCGGCATCCCGCTCTGGATCGGCTACGCGATCCTGCTGTCCCACATCAAGACCACGACCAACGCCGACGGCACCACGACGAGCACGATGACGGGTAACAGCGCGGCCGCGGTCATCCTGATCGTGCTCGGCCTCATCACCTACGTCGCCTTCTGGGTCTGGAACACGTGCCTGCGCCAGGGTCGCAGCGGGTACAGCATCGGCAAGGGAGTGCTGGGCATCCGGCTGCTGGACGCCAACACCGCCGAGCCGATCGGCGGCCTCATGTCCTTCGTGCGCCAGCTCGTGCACGTCCTCGACAGCCTGGCCTGCTACCTGGGGTGGCTGTGGCCCCTCTGGGACGCCAAGAGCCAGACCTTCGCGGACAAGATCATGCACACCGTCGTGGTCAACCAGCCGCAGGGAAGCTGAGGCGGCCGACAGCCACGAGGGGATCGAGATGGCACCGGACGGCCACCCACCCGACAGCGAGAGCGGCGAGCCGCCGTGGAGCCCCTACCCCGACGACTGGGACACCTTCACCTCGCAGCCGCAACCGGCCCAGCACTTCGGTCCACCGCCGCAGGCCGGGGCACCGCCCGGCAGGGCCGCACCTCCCCAGCCCTACGCCGAGGCTCCGACCGCTCCGGCGTTCGCCTTCGGCGGCTTCGCCTCGTGGCTGTCGCGCGTGGGCGCCTCCGTGATCGACAGCATCCTCGGCGCGATCGCCGGGCTCCCGGTCTGGGTCGGCGAGGTCATGCTCTTCTCCGGTGCCACCACCACGACCGATGCCGACGGCGTCGACCACCTCCACCTGCACCAGACCACCGGGAGCCTGATCCTGATCGTCATCGGCTGCCTCACGTCGCTGGCCTTCTTCGTCTGGAACGTCTGCCTGCGCCAGGGGCGCACCGGCGCCACGATCGGCAAGAGCGTGCTCGGCCTGCGCCTCGTCGACAAGGACCTGCACCCCATCGGTGGCGGCCGGGCCTTCCTGCGCAACCTGCTCCACGTCGTCGACGCGCTCCCCTGCTGCTTCGGCTACCTCTGGCCGATCTGGGACTCCCAGCGACAGACCTTCGCGGACAAGATCATGGGCACCGTCGTGATCAACGCGTCGACGGTCCAGCCCCGGGCGTTCTGACCGTCTGCGGGGACGCCCGGACTCAGGCCTCGACGCGGCGGGTCCTGCGCTCCTTCTCGATCTCCGCCCGGTAGGCGTGGAAGTCCACCTCGATCGTGTGTCGCTTGCTCGCCACGAAGCGGCGCCGGAGGGCGTCGTCGTACGACGCGATCTGGGCCCGCATCTCACCCACGGGGGGCAGCGTCACGCGACCCTTGATCAGGTCGGCGACCCAGTGCGCCTGGGCCTCGGCCAGCGGCATCACCGCACCGATCGGCTGCACCAGCCCGATGAAGTAGAGGCCCGGGTGGTCGGGTGACACGACGCGACGATAGAGATCCACGTGGTTGTCGTCGGCACGGACCACGGTCTCGTCGAGGAAGGGGAAGGTGATCTTGTAGCCGGTGCAGTAGACGACCACGTCGGCCTCGACCGACGAGCCGTCGGCGAAGACCACGGTCGGTCCCTCGAAGCGACGGATCGTCGGCTTCACCGTGATGTCGCCGTGGCCGAGTCGGCTGAGCAGGTCGTCGCTGACCGTGGGGTGCGCCTCCAGGACGTCGTGGTCGGGCTCGGGGAGTCCGTAGTCGCCCATCCTGCCGACCGCGATCCGCAGCATGGTGCGCATCCCGAGCTTCTGGAGGCGGAACGGGCCGCGAGCCAGCGGCGAGTCGGTGAGGTGGTCGGTCGGCATCCCGAAGAGGTACTTGGGGATGACCCATGCGCCCCGCCGCATGGCGAGGTAGGTCTCCTCGGCGTGGCGGCTCGCCTCGACGGCGATGTCGGTCGCCGAGTTGCCGATGCCGAGCACCACGACCCGCTTGCCGGCGAAGACCTCCGGGGTCCGGTAGTAGTGCGCGTGCAGCTGCTGCCCGGGGAAGGTCTCGCTGCCGGGGAACGACGGCTCCGGCCAGCGCGGGTCCCAGTGGTGGCCGTTGGCGACCAGTACGTGGTCGTAGTGGCGGGTCTCGACGGCCCGACCGTCGTCGCGCGACCGCACCGTGACGTCGTACCCGCCGGACTCCGCGGGCGAGACCTTGGTGACCTCGGTCCGGAACCTGATCGCGTCACGGAGCCCGAAATGGTCGACGAAGTCGTCGAAGTACGCCGCGATCTGCCAGTGGTTCGGGTAGTCGGGCAGGGTCGCGGGCATCGGGTACGAGGCGTACTCCATCGCCTCGCGAGAGGTGTTGATGTGCAGCGAGCGGTACGCGGAGCTGACGCCGTTGTCGTTGTCGTAGCGCCAGTTCCCACCGACCCCCGAGCCCATCTCGAAGCAGTCGAACCCGATGCGCTCGGCCCGCAGCACCTGGGCCGCGGTGATCCCGGACGAGCCGGCACCCACGATGCAGACGGTCGGGGCACCGTCCGGCTCGCCGTCGGGTGTCGGTCGAACAGCACTCATGCCGCGTGAGGGTACGCCAGGTGCGCGCGGCGGGTGCGCGGTGACCGTCGACGGCTACCTCGACGCGTACCGCCGTGCCTTGGCCCGCACCGCGGACGTCAGCGAGACGTCCGCGTCGAGGAGGCCACGCGCCTGGCCGGGGGTCATCCCGGTCACCAGCACGCCGACCGTGACCTCGTGGGCGGGGCGGTGCTCGACCACGACCGGGTCACCCGCCGCGATCGTGCCCGGCTCGAGGACCCGGCACATCGCCCCGACCCGGCCGGTGCGGTTGAGGTCGACGTGGAAGCCGTCGACGCCGATCCGCATCGAGAGGTTCTGGCACGGCGTCCGCGGCTTGCGGACCTCGAGCAACACCCCGGACTCCCGGTCGCCGATCCGCCAACGCTCGCCGAGCAGCGCACCCGTGACGTCGAGGGCGCGGGTGCGCACGTTGTCACCGAGGAGTCCCGGCGGGATCTCACGGCCGAGCACCTCCGCGAAGTGGGCGGCGTCCTCGGCGGCGTACACGTAGACCGCAGCGTCCGGGCCACCGTGGGCCGAGTCGACGTGCCGGTCGCCCTCCGGACCCAGCTCGCCGATGCGGACCGGTCCGGCGGCGGGACGCTTGTCGATGGCCGTCGGGTGGAAGAACCCGTCGATCAGCTCGTGGACGACGCACACCGCCTCCACCTGCGCGCCCGTCGTGCTGCTCCTCACCGGGACATCGTGTCGCCTTCCGGGCCGTCCGCGCTTGACCGGTGTTGCCGGGTCGCGTCATGCCGAGCAGTTCCGGACGTCTCACCGGTGCAAGCGATGGGGCGCTGGCGACTCGAGGCCCGGCCCGGACACCGTCCGGACCGGGCCTGGCCGCGTCCGGAGGAGTTCCGCTGACAGCAGAACGGCGGTGCCCTCGGACGAGTCCGCGCCTACCATCGGGCCATGGGTGATGTCGTCCCTCTGCCGGTACGCCGGCCACGTGAGCAGGAAGCCGCACCGCGCGAGTCGACCCCGTGGTACGACGAGCCGCCGCAGGTCGAGCCCGGCCGGGTCGAACCCCTGTGGCGCGAGTCGATCGGGCGCGAGCTGCGTCGTGAGCGTCAGCGCTCCGAGCGCCGGCTGGTCGACGTGGCTCGTGAGGCAGGCGTGTCGCCGCAGTACCTCAGCGAGGTGGAGCGGGGTCTGAAGGACCCGTCCTCCGAGCTGCTGGCGGCGATGGCCGGAGCCCTCGGGCTCTCGATCGCTGACCTCGCCTCGCGCGTCGCCTCCGCGGTGATGTCACCTCAGGCCCCCCTCTGCATGGCCGCCTGACCGGCGACCTCCCGCTCGGTGACAACGGCGTCGACGACGCCGTATTCCCTGGCCCGCTCCGCCGTGAGCACGAGGTCGCGCTCGGTGTCCTCGCGGATCTGCTGCGGGGTCCTCCCCGTGTCGTGGGCGAGCAGCTCCTCGAGGAGCGACCGCACCCGCTCGATCTCGTCCGCCTCCAGGATGAGGTCGGGGATGGTGCCGCGGCCCTCGGC
>JBAUWD010000502.1:0-4609 GCA_049583575.1 Nocardioides sp. | reverse complement strand
CCCGTGGTCGCTGCGCCCCCGGCCGCCCCCGACCGGTAGCCTGCTGCCCGTGAGTGACTCCCAGCAGGCTGCACCCGGCACGCTGCGCGTGCTCGTCTACAGCGACGACGTCGACGTACGCCAGCAGGTCATCCTCGCGCTGGGGCGACGCGTCCACCCGGACCTCCCCGAGCTGGAGTACGTCGAGGTCGCCACCGAGCCGGTCGTCATCCAGAACCTCGACGCCGGCGGGATCGACCTGGCGATCCTGGACGGCGAGGCGGTCCCCGCCGGCGGCCTGGGCATCGCCAAGCAGCTCAAGGACGAGATCTACCGCTGCCCGCCGATCCTCGTCCTGATCGGTCGTCCTCAGGACGCCTGGCTCGCGACGTGGTCCCGCGCCGAGGCCGCGGTCCCGCACCCGATCGATCCCGTCCGGCTGGCCGAGGCCGTCACCACGCTGTTGCGTCCGCGTGTGCCCGCCGGCTCCTGAGACCGTGGACCACACCTGGGCGGAGGTGCTCAGCGCCCTGGTGGTGGGTCAGGACCTCACCACCGACCAGACCTCCTGGGCGATGGGGGAGGTGCTCGCCGGGGCCGCGACCCCGGCCCAGATCGCCGGCCTCGCGGTGGCGCTGCGGAGCAAGGGCGAGACGATCGACGAGGTCACCGGCTTCCTCGACGCGATGTACGCCGTGGCCACCCCGATCGCCATCCCGGGGCGCGCCCTCGACGTCGTCGGCACCGGAGGCGACCGGTCGATGAGCGTCAACATCTCGACGATGGCCGCCATCGTGGCCGCCGGCGCGGGCGCCCGCGTGGTCAAGCACGGCAACCGCTCGGCGTCCAGCCAGGCGGGCTCCGCCGACGTCCTCGAGGCCCTCGGCATCCGGCTCGACCTGACGGCCGACCGGGTCGCGCGGCTCGCCGAGGAGGTCGGCATCACCTTCTGCTTCTCCGCCGCCTTCCACCCCGCGATGCGTCACTCGGCGACACCGCGTCGAGAGCTCGGCATCGCCACGACGTTCAACTTCCTGGGCCCGCTCGCCAACCCGGTCAAGCCCGCCGCCCAGGCGATCGGGTGCGCAGACCCGCGGATGGCTCCGATCATGGCGGGCGTCCTCGCCCGACGTGGTGTCGACGCCTGGGTGTTCCGCGGCGACGACGGGCTCGACGAGCTCACCACGACCACCACGTCCCGGGCCTGGCTCGTCCACGACGGCATCGTCACGCCGTCCGTGGTTGACCCCTCGTCGCTCGGGATCGCCGGCGCGCTGCCCGGCGACCTGCGAGGGGGCGACGTCCACCACAACGCCGACGTCGTACGCCGCGTGCTCGGTGGCGAGGCCGGCGCGGTTCGTGACGCCGTACTGCTCAACGCGGCCGCCGCGCTCGCCGTGTACGACGACCCGGCGGGCTCGGTCGACGACGCCCTGCCACCCGCGCTGGCCCGCGCCGCCGAGGCGGTCGACTCCGGCGCGGCGGAGGCCGTGCTCACGCGCTGGGTCGCGGCCTCAGCGGGCTGAGCCCACCGGCGCCACGGCCGGGCCACGCGAGATCCACGAGGTCGGGGCGCGAAGCATGACGTAGGCGCCGGCATCGTGCACGACCCGCCAGCCCTCGCGCGTGACCAGCGCGTCGGCCAGTCCCGAGGACGACCGCAGCACGGCGACCCGGGCGCCGGTGGCACGCAGGGAGTCCTCCCAGCCCGGTGCGAGCACCACCAAGTCCTGGTTGCGGGTCAGCTCGGCCGTGGTGAACGTGTCGCCGTAGCCGTGCATCACCAGGTCCAGCTGGGGGTATCGCCACATCAGGTAGCCGCCCCAGCCCCAGTCGTCGAGCACCTTCGTCCCCGGCGCCAGTCGGGAGAGCGCGCGATCGGCCCAGGCGGGCTCGTGCGGCGGGTCGGCGGACGTGTGGGGTACGGCGATCGCGAGCGCCAGCAGGGCCACGACCGAGCCACCGGTGACGGCCATCCACTCGCGCCGGCCCACCGCGGGACGGTCGCCGAGCAGGCTCTGCAAAGGCCCGGCGGCCAGCGGCGCGATCATCGCCGCGGCGACCGGGACGGTGCGCAGCGAGTAGACCGCGAAGCCGCCGGCCAGGACGACCAGCAGCAGCTCGGTCCACGAGGTGTGGCGCCGCCTCCAGCTGGCCAGGACGGCGGCCACGAAGACGATGGCGAGCGCCAGGAAGTACGTCGAGGTCCAGTCGGGCGACCCCCACTCCGCGAAGAACCTCGAGCGCGACCTGACCGCGGCGACGGCGGTGTAGAGCTCCGGCCCGACCGGGGTGAGTGCCGCCGCCGCCGCCGACGCGACCGGGACGACGGCGGCGCGGAGCACCAGCCCGCGCGGCGCCCGGTCGAGGGCGAGACCGACCACCGCGACCGCCCCGATCACCGGCGCGACCGGCCACATCCCGTGCAGCATCGCCCACAGCCACACCAGCGGGACCAGCCACCACCGCACCCGTCCGTCGCGACGGGTGCGCAGCCAGGCGGTCATCACCACGGCGACCAGGAGGTAGCTGATCACCTGGGGCCGCATCGAGAGGCCGGTCTCCATCGCGTAGAGGCTGAGTGCGGTGAGGGGCATGGCCACGACCGGCTCCGCGTGGTCGCGGGCCGCGACGTACACCGCGAGGAACAGCGCGACCTGGAGCAGGCCGGCGAGCCAGGCCACCCCGGCCAGGCCGAACCACTCCTCGGTCTTCGCCATCGCGATCTCCGACAGCCACTGGGTGGGCGCCCACGGCCGGGTGGCGAAGGTGCTCACGCTGCCGGGGTGGCGCAGCGACCACCCGTGCAGGAACTCCTCGCCGAACCGGAGGTGGAAGTAGGTGTCGGTGTTGGTCAGTGGGCGTGCGTTGTTCACGACCAGGGAGACCAGGATGCCCAGGAGGACGAGCACCGGCAGGACCCTCCGGGCCCACCTGATCACTCCCGTCATGCCCTCAGCATGAGGGATCGTCCGGTGGGTGGCTCAGCCGGCCGAGCGCAGCCGCTCGAGCGCGAGGTCGAACACGATGTTGAGGGCGTTCACGTTGGCCTGGCCGCGGCGCCGGGTCTGGTCGGCGTAGTCGATGACGACCGGTGCCTCGACCCAGGTGAGACCACGCCGGGCGACCAGCCCGAGCAGCTGGCTGGCGTGGGCCATGTCGGGCAGGGTCAGGTCGATGGCGGTGACCGCGCGGCGGTTGAGGACCCGCAGGCCGTTGTGGGTGTCGGTGACCGCGAGACGCGTCGTCGCCCGGGTGAAGGCCACGCCGGCGCGGAGCACGGCCCGTCGGGCCCGCGGGACGGCGGTGGTCCCCGGCTCGAGGAACCGCGACCCGAGGACCACGTCGACGCCGGTCTCGCGGGCGGTGGCGACCAGCGAGAGGGCGTCCTCCACCCGGTGCTGGCCGTCGGAGTCGAAGGTCACGACGTAGCGCATCGCCGGGTCGGTCAGCGCGAACGCGAAGCCGGTCTGCAACGCCGCGCCCTGTCCGAGGTTGCCGGGATGGCGTACGACGCGCGCGCCGGCCGCGCGGGCGAGGTCCGCGGTGTCGTCGGTGCTGCCGTCGTCGACGACGATCACCGAGCCGAAGTGCGGCCGCAGGCCGGCCACGACGGCGGCGACGCGCTGCGACTCGTTGAAGGCGGGCACGACCACCGCCACGTCGGCGTTGAGGTCGTGCGGCGCGGCCATGACAGCAGGGTAGGTCGTGGGATCGGCGCGCGAGGGCGATTCGCCGAACCCGCAACAGGCCTCCCGAACGCCCCTCAGGGAGCGGTCACGAAGTCGATGAGCTCCTCGACCCGGCCGAGCAGCGCCGGCTGGCAGTCGGCGAACGACGAGACCCGCGAGAGGATCTGCTGCCACGCCCTGGCCAGGTCGGCCTGGTCGTCGTGCGGCCAGCCGAGAGCCTCGCAGACCCCGTGCTTCCACTCGACGTCCCGGGGCACGTCGGGCCACGCCACCAGCCCGAGCCGCTCGGGCTTCACGGCGGCCCACACGTCGACGTAGGGATGGCCGGCGACCAGCACGAACTCGCCGACCGGGGAGCGGCGTACGTCGTGGGCGATGCGGGACTCCTTCGAGCCCGGGACGAGATGGTCGACCAGGACGCCGACCCGCCGCTGCGGCCCCGGAGCGAAGTCGCGCAGCCGGTCGACGAGGTCGTCGACGCCGCCGAGGTGCTCGACCACGACGCCCTCGACGCGCAGGTCGTCGCCCCAGACCTTCTCGACCAGCTCGGCGTCGTGCCGGCCCTCCACGAAGATGCGGCTCTCGCGGGCGACCCGGGCGCGCCGTCCCGTCACCGCGACCGACCCCGACGCCGTACGACGCGGCGCGGCCGGCGCGGACCTGGTGACGGGCGCGGTGAGGACGACGGGACGGCCCTCGAGCAGGAACCCCGGACCGAGCGGGAAGGTGCGGCGTCGGCCGCGACGGTCCTCCAGGGTGAGCACCCCGAGGTCGCGGTCGACGGCGACGATCTCGCCGCACCAGTCGGTCATGACCTCCTCGACGACGAGCCCGATCGTGGCCTCGGACGGCGTCGCCCGCGCGCGGGCCGGTGCGCGGCGGTCGGAGCCCAGGACGTCGGAGCCGTAGCGGTCGTGGGTCACCGCCCCACGCTAGGC
>JBAUWD010000501.1:0-1611 GCA_049583575.1 Nocardioides sp. | reverse complement strand
CTGCGGGTCCGGCTGGCCGAGGGCGCCCGCGCGCACGCCGGCGCGTTCTCCTGGGAGAACACCGCCGAGCACACCCTCGACGTCTATGCGCGCGCCCGCGCCGCGCTCCGGGAGCCCGTCGCGTGAGCGACCCCGCCCAGGTCCTGCGCGACTACCTCACCGCCAGCGACCTGCCGTACGACGAGAAGGACGGCATCTTCAGCTTCGCGCTTCCGGGTGAGCGCAAGCTCCAGACCCCGGTCCGCATCGACATCGGCGCCCACGCGCTCGGCGTGCACGCGTTCGTGTGTCGCAACCCGGACGAGAACCACGAGCGCGTCTACCGCTGGCTGCTCGAGCGCAACCTCAAGACGTACGCCGTGGCCTACGCCGTCGACCACCTCGGCGACATCTACCTGGACGCCCGGCTGCCTCTCGCGCTGGTGACGCCGGACGAGCTCGACCGGCTGCTCGGGTCGGTGCTGTCCCAGGCCGACGGGTCGTTCAACGCGATCCTCGAGCTCGGCTTCGCCTCCTCGATCCGCAAGGAGTGGGAGTGGCGCAACCTGCGCGGCGAGTCGACCCGCAACCTCGAGGCGTTCCGCGGCTGGCTCGAGTCCGGGAGCGACCCCGCGCCGTAGGGTCACCCTCGTGGAGTGGCCCTTCTTCGACCTGCGGATCTCGTGCGGTGAGGTGCTGCTCCGCGGCGTGACCGACGCTGACCTCGACCCGCTGCTCGCCGTCCTGCCCGACGACCTCGAGATGGACCCGAGCAGGGAGCGGTTCGCCGGGCTGGACGGCGCGACCGACCGGCGACGTCTGTTCACGTCGGAGATCTGGAGGCACCGCGGCACGTGGTCGCCCGCGTCGTGGTGCCTCGACCTCGTGGTCGAGGTGGACGGCCGGTCCGTCGGCGTCCAGGCTCTCGAGGGTGACGAGTTCCCGCTGCTCCGGACCGTCGACTCCTTCTCGTGGCTGTCGACCGACGTGCGGGGGCGCGGGGTGGCCACGGCGATGCGCGCCGGGGTGCTGGCGCTCGCCTTCGAGCACCTCGGCGCCGTCGCCGCCGTCTCGTCGGCCCGCACCGACAACGCCGCGTCGCTCGCCGTCTCGCGGCGGCTCGGGTACGCCGACAACGGGCTCAGCCGGACCAACACCCCGACCGGGGTCTCCGAGCTGCAGCACGTGCGCTTGACGCGCGAGGCGTGGCAGCCGGGTCAGCGGCCGGCGGCCGTCTCGGGAGTCGAGGCGTGCCTGCCGTGGTTCGGGCTCAGCGGCTGACGAGGACGGCGACGAGCGCCAGCGCCGCGGGGGCCGCCTGGACGGCGAGGACCCGGCGGTTGACGGTCGCGGCGCCGTACACCCCGGCCACCACCACGCAGGCCAGGAAGAAGATCTTGACGTCGTCGCGGTCGGCCGCCAGGCCCCACACCAGCCCGGCCACGAGGAAGCCGTTGTAGAGACCCTGGTTGGCGGCCAGCGTCCTCGACTCCTGCGCGAAGCCGGGCTCGAGTCCGAAGACCCGTCGTCCGGTGGGGGTCGTCCACAGGAACATCTCGAGCACCAGGAAGTACAGGTGCAGGGCGGCGACCAGGCCGACCAGGACGTCTGCGACCACGCTCACCTGCGCAG
>JBAUWD010000500.1:0-5334 GCA_049583575.1 Nocardioides sp. | reverse complement strand
GCAACCACCCACAGGCTCGTGGCGCCGTTCTCGAGGTCCGCCAGCGCGGCTGCGTTGTCACCGGAGGTGCGGGTGCGCACGTCCCAGGCGCCGGCACGCGTGGGACGTCCGCCGGTGGTCAGGTCTGCGAGCAGGCCGGACGTGCCCAGCGGCGGGATCACGATGCCGTCGTACGTCGTGTGCGCCAGCTCGGACCACACCGCGCCGTCCGGGTCGTCGTCACCGAGTCGGCCCGCCTTGCGCAGCACTCCGGCCGCGGCCCTCTCCCAGTCGGACCTGGTCCAGTGGTCGTCCGCCGACGCGAGCGCGAGCGCACCCGGCTCGGGCTGGAGCTGCTCCGGCTGGTCGAGCCCGCCCGGCACGTCGGTCATGACCTCAGGTTAGGAGCGCGGCTCGCCCGCGAGCCAGCACGTGTGAACTTTCCGACCCCACGGCGCGCGGCTGTGCCGCGTGGCTCCGGAGGCCGCGACGACCGAGGCGGGAGAGTGACCTCGTGCGCGACACCGGTCGGGAGGTCAGATGAGCTGGATCCATCACCTGTTCGGGGCCGACGGCCGCGGGTGGTACAACTTCTGGTCGGGCTTCGGGGCGGACATCGGTCAGGTCGCGCTGTTCGGCGCCGCGATCGGCCTGTACCGCAAGCACAGCTGCCACGTGCACGGCTGCTGGCGGATCGCCAAGCAGCAGGTGGTCGGCACGAGCTGGCTGGTCTGTCACCACCACCACCCCGAGGGGCGGCCGACCGCGGAGCAGATCGCGCAGGTGCACTCCAAGACCCTCGAGGTGGAGCACGCGGCGCTCGACCGGGCGACCCGACTGGCCGAGGGTCGGGAGGCGAAGGATCACCCGGACGACGGATCGCGGTAGCCGGCGACCGCCGCGTCGACCAGGTCGGCGATCGAGAGTCCCGTCGCCTCGGACCGCGCGCGCAGGACGGCGGCCGTCTCCGGCGACAGCGTGACCTGGAGCGGTCCGTTCTCGTGACGCGGCTCCTCCCGCCCGAAGACGCCCAGCGCCATCGTCACCACGGTGCCGAGCACGTCGAGGATGGCCACCACACCGATCGCGCGGCCGCCCGCGTCGGACGCGTCCCAGCCGAGGATCGTCGCGATCACGAGACCGGCCAGCACGCTGCCGGCGACCAGCGTCGCGGTGAGCAGCCGCGCGACGCCGGGACGGCGTCGTACGACGGCCAGGAGCAGCGAGAACTGCGCAAGGCTCAGCGCGGCCACGACCGCGACGCCGAACGTCCGCAGCAGGCGGCTGCCGGGATCCTGGTGCCACAGCGGCCACGTGAAGACCAGGGCGCATGCCGCCGCGGCGAGCGCGGCCACCTCGCCTGCTGCCCCGACCAGCCGAGACCGGGCACCCACGGGAGCCAGGTAGCACAGGGTGAGGACGCTGACCGCACCCACGATCAGGGTGGTCAGCAGGATCCGGCCCTCGGTGTCCCCGAGGTGACCGGGTCTCAGCAGCGCCGCCACACCCATCAGGGCGGCCAGCGAGAAGGATCCGATCGTCAGTCGGACGACCACGCGACGTGCGGAGTGCTCCCGCTCCATACGTCGAGCGTGGCACCGGAACGGGCCCCGGTGATGAGGACGAGGTCCCTAGACCTCGGTCCGACCGTCACGGTCCTTGTCGCGGATGCCGATCTTGTTGCCGAGCCACACCAGCGGGTCGTAGGTCCGGTCGACCACGCGCTCCTTCATGGGGATGATCGCGTTGTCGGTGATGTGGATGCCCTCGGGGCAGACCTCGGTGCAGCACTTGGTGATGTTGCAGTAGCCCAGACCCGCCTGCTCGCGGGTGACCGCGCGGCGGTCGACCGTGTCGAGCGGGTGCATGTCGAGCTCGGCGTAGCGCAGGAGGAATCGCGGACCCGCGAAGCTCCGCTTGTTGTCCTCGTGGTCGCGGACGACGTGACAGGTGTTCTGGCACAGGAAGCACTCGATGCACTTGCGGAACTCCTGGCCGCGCTCGACGTCCTCCTGCATCATCCGGCGCTTGCCGTCTGGGTCGCGCGGCGGGAGCTCGGCGTACGGGAGCTCCTTGGCCTTCTCGTAGTTGTAGGAGACGTCGGTGACGAGGTCACGGATCACCGGGAACGTGCGCATCGGCGTGACCGTGATCGTCTCGGACGGGTCGTAGTCCGAGAGCCGGCACATGCACATCAGCTTCGGGCGGCCGTTGATCTCGGCGCTGCAGGACCCGCACTTGCCTGCCTTGCAGTTCCAGCGGACCGCGAGGTCGCCGGCCTGGGTGGCCTGGACGCGGTGGATCGCGTCGAGCACGACCTCGCCGCTCTCGACCTCGACGTCGTAGTCCTTCAGCTCACCGCCGGACCGGTCGCCCCGCCACAGCCGCATCTTCAGCGTGTATCCCATGAGAGGTCAGTGCCCTTCCTCGAAGAACGCGGCCAGGTCGTCGGGCATCACCGGCAGCGGCTGGGTGGCCAGGTCGACGCCATCGCCGGTGGCGTTGATGGACAGGACGATGTTCTTCCGGCCCCACTCGTCGTCGAAGCCGGGGTGGTCGTCGCGGGTGTGGCCGCCGCGCGACTCCTCGCGCTCGAGAGCGGCCTTCGCGATGCTCTCGGAGACCAGGAGCATGTTGCGCAGGTCGATCGCGAGGTGCCAGCCGGGGTTGTACTGCCGATGGCCCTCGACGAGCAGGTGCTTGGCGCGCTCCTTGAGCTTCTCGATCTCGTCCAGCGACCTCGTCAGCTCCGCCCGGGTGCGGATGATCCCGACCAGGTCGTTCATGGTCTGCTGGAGCTCCTGCTGGATCGTGTACGGGTTCTCGGTCCCGGAGCCGGACGCCCCGGCCGCGTCGAACGGGGCCAGCGCCAGCCGCTCGGCCGCCCGCACGTCGTCGTCCGAGACCGACGGGCGCGCGCCGGTGAGACCCGCGACGTACGCCGCCGCGGCGTCGCCCGAGCGCTTGCCGAACACCAGCAGGTCGGAGAGGGAGTTGCCACCGAGGCGGTTGGACCCGTGCATGCCGCCCGAGCACTCGCCGACGGCGTACAGACCGGTGAGGCCGCTCATCTCGGTGTCGGGATCGACCTCGATGCCACCCATCACGTAGTGACAGGTGGGCCCGATCTCCATGGCCTCGCGGGTGATGTCGACGTCGGCCAGCTCCTTGAACTGGTGGTACATCGACGGCAGCCGCTTGCGGATGAACTCCGGGCTCCGGCGCGAGGCGATGTCGAGGTAGACCCCGCCGTGCTCGCTCCCGCGACCGGCCTTGATCTCGGAGTTGATCGCCCGGGCGACCTCGTCACGCGGCAGCAGCTCGGGCGGGCGGCGGTTGTTCTTCTTGTCCTCGTACCAGCGATCGGCCTCCTCGATGTTGTCGGCCGTCTCCGCCTTGAAGAACTCGGGGATGTAGTCGAACATGAACCGCTTGCCCTCGGAGTTCTTCAGGATGCCGCCGTCCCCGCGCACGGACTCGGTCACCAGCAGGCCCTTGACCGACGGCGGCCACACCATGCCGGTCGGGTGGAACTGCACGAACTCCATGTTGATCAGCTTCGCGCCGGCGCGCAGGGCCATCGCGTGGCCGTCACCGGTGTACTCCCAGGAGTTGGAGGTCACCTTGAAGCTCTTGCCGATGCCGCCGGTCGCCAGGACCACCGCCGGGGCCTCGAAGGTGATGAAGCGACCGGTCTCGCGCCAGTAGCCGAACGCCCCTGCGACCTTGTTCTCGGGGCCCGTCGAGACCAGGAGGTCGGTGATCGTGCACTCCATGAACACGTCGATGCCCAGCTGGACGGCGCGCTGCTGGAGGGTGCGGATCATCTCCAGCCCGGTGCGGTCGCCGACGTGGGCGAGCCGCGCGTAGCGGTGACCGCCGAAGTCGCGCTGCGAGATCAGGCCGTCCTTGGTGCGGTCGAACAGTGCTCCCCAGTCCTCGAGCTCGAGCACCCGCTCGGGCGCCTCCTGGGCGTGGAGCTGGGCCATCCGCCAGTTGTTGAGCATCTTGCCGCCACGCATGGTGTCGCGGAAGTGCACCTGCCAGTTGTCCTCGGGCCACAGGTTGCCCAGCGCGGCGGCGGCGCCGCCCTCGGCCATCACGGTGTGGGCCTTGCCCAGCAGCGACTTGCAGACGATGGCGACCTTGGAGCCGGCCTCGTGGGCCGCGATCGCCGCGCGCAGACCGGAGCCACCGGCGCCGATCACGATCACGTCGTACACGTGCTTCTCGATGCCGCGGCCGGAGTCCTCGTCGCTCGACATCCGGTTGCCCGTCATCGGGTGACGGTCCTCCATCGGTACGTCGTGAGCAGGCGTCTCGGTCATGTCAGAAGAACCTCGGGTCGGAGAACGCTCCGGAGGAGATCAGGAGCACGTACAGGTCGGCGAGCGCGACCGAGAACAGCGACAGCCAGGCGTAGCGCGCGTGGTTGACGTTGAGCCTCGAGACCCAGCTCCACATCCGGTACCGCACCGGATGCCTGCTGAAGTGGCGGAGCCTGCCACCGACGATGTGGCGGCAGGAGTGGCACGACAGCGTGTAGAGCCAGATCAGCACGATGTTGACGAGGAACACCAGCGAGCCGAGGCCCATGTGGAACCAGTGGTCGTGCTCGTCGCGGAAGCTCAGCACGGTGTCGTAGCTGAGGATCAGCGCGACCGCGACGGCGGCGTACCAGAAGTAGCGGTGGATGTTGTTGAGGATCAGCGGCAGGCGGGTCTCGCCGGAGTAGGCCTGGTGTGACTCGGCGACGGCGCAGGCCGGCGGGCTCATCCAGAAGGCGCGGTAGTAGGCCTTGCGGTAGTAGTAGCAGCTCAACCGGAAGCCGAGCGGGAAGATCAGCACGATCAGCGCCGCGGACAGTGGCCACCAGCCGAAGGGCTGCCCGAAGTCGGAGCTGCCCTTGATGCAGTGCCCGAGGCAGGGCGAGTAGAGCGGCGAGAGGTACGGCGCCTGGTAGTAGTCGCTGCCCTGGAACGCCCGGAAGGTCGCGTAGATCACGAAAGCGGTGAAGACGACGAAGGTGGTGAGCGGGTAGAGCCACCACCGGTCGGTGCGGAGGGTCTTCGCCTCGATTCGGGCCCGGGTGGGGCCGTGCACTCCAGTTGACATCGTCGTCCTTCCCAGACCGGCGCGCCTCCGCGACCACAGGCACGAGCGCCTAGCAACTTATCGCGCGGTCCGGGCTCGCGTCGTACCAGGGTGGTGTGAGATTCCGGACGCGACCTCCTCAGCGACGCCGACGCCGGAGCACGGCGACGAGGCCGAGAGCCGTCGCGACACCGGCGCCGAACGCCAGCCGCGGGTCGGTCCGGTGGTGGGCCGACCGGTCGGCATCGGTGGCCGCAGCGC
>JBAUWD010000499.1:0-4144 GCA_049583575.1 Nocardioides sp. | reverse complement strand
TGCCGGGTCTGCTGTCCGTCGTGGTGCCCTGCTACCAGGTCGAGGACTTCCTCGACGAGTGCCTGGTGTCGCTGCGCTTCCAGCTCTACCGAGAGGTCGAGATCATCGTCGTGGACGACGGGAGCCCCGACCGCAGCGGCGAGATCGCGCGCCGGCACGCCCGCCGCGACCTGCGCGTCCGGGTCGTCACCCGCGAGAACGGCGGGCTGAGCGCCGCCCGCAACACCGGGATCGAGCACGCGCGCGGTGAGTTCCTCACGTTCGTCGACTCCGACGACGTCGTGACCGCGGACGCCTACACCAGCGCGATCGGGGCCCTGCGCGAGTCCGGCTCCGACTTCGCGCTCTCGTGCTACGACCGCCTGGAGAACAAGAAGCGGGTGCCCGCCGGGAGCTGGATCCGCAGCACCCACGCCGTACGCCGGCTCGGCGTCGACCTCGACACCTTCCCCGAGGCGATGGTCAACGCGGTCGCATGGAGCAAGACCTACCGACGCTCGTTCTGGGACCGCGCAGGTCTCAGGTTCCCGGAGGGCAGGATCTACGAGGACCAGCCGGTCAGTGCCGCCGCGTTCGCGCAGGCCACGGCCTTCGACGTGGTGCCGGAGATCGGCGTCTCGTGGCGCATCCGCAACGACCGCTCGTCGATCTCCCAGGGGGCCTGGTCGAGCCGCAACCTGGCGGCCCACAACGACGCGGTGACGGCGTCGTTCGAGGCGCTGCAGGCCGCCGGCCGCGACCGGGCGGTGCAGATCCGGGCACTGCAGCTCATCTCGTTCAACATGCCGTTCTTCACCCGACACCTGGCCAAGGGCGGCCCGGAGTTCTGGTCGCTGCTGCGCGAGGGCATCCTCGACCTGGTGCCGCGGGTGTCGCGCGAGGAGTTCGTCCGCAGCGTCGGTGCGCAGGACAAGGTGCTCGTCGAGCTGATCGCGAACGACCGTCGCGACGAGGCCGTCGACTACATCGAGAACTGGGGCAGCGAGGTCCGCCGCTTCCCGACGCGGGTCACCCCGGAGGGCGTCCGGGTCGAGCTGCCCTTGACGGAGGGGCTGCCCGCCGACGTCAACATCCTCTCCGACCGTCAGCTCGAGCTCACGACCCGCGTGATGCGGGTGACCTGGGAGGGCGACCGGCTCACCGTGACCGGCTGGGCCTTCATCCGCAACCTCGACCTGGCCACGAACCCGCCGCAGATCGCCGTCGCGCTGGTCTCCGCCGACGAGGCCACCCGCATCCCGCTCGAGGTCGAGACGTTCTCCGAGCCGCGGCTCGACGTCGTCGGTGGCCACTGGCACGCCGACTACCGTCCGGGGGGCTTCCGGGCCCGGTTGACCACGGAGCAGGTTCCCGAGGACGACCAGGACTGGACCTTCCAGATCACGATGCGGGCCGCGGGCCTGCGCCGCACCTCGCGCATCCGCGACATCTCCACGGCCGGCTCCGCCGCGGTCGCCCAGACCCACATCGGCTCCGGAGGCGTCGCCCGCACCGTGCTGCGCGGCACCGAGCGGCAGCTGGTGCTCCGGGTCGCCCACCACCCGGCGTACGCCGTGTCCCAGAGCCTCGACGGCGAGGGCGTGGCCACCGTCGTGTTCCACGCCGACTCGCCCGATCGTGTGGTGATCAACCACATCGACCAGGGCAAGAAGGAGCTCCTCACCGCGACGCCCACCCCGAGCGGCGACGGCGCCTGGCGGGTGCGGCTCGACCTGTCGGCGCTGCCCATGCCCACGTCCAACACCACGCAGTTCGGCCCGGTCACGCGACCGCTGCGGCTGCGGGTGCGCCATCGGTCCGGCGAGTACGCCCCGGTCCTCGCGCCGCCGGGCACCACGCCCTCGCCGGGCGTGATCGACGACCCGACCGTCGTGCGCCGGCTCACCCGCAGCAAGGGCGGTGAGCTCGAGGTGATGGACCGGGTGCCGGTCGCCACCCACTACACGCTCACCGACGACCGGCTGGCCGTGACCGTGCATTCGAGCCTGGCGCTCGACGACTTCACACCCGTGCTCTACACCCGGGACCACGAGGTGACGGGCACGACCACGCACCCCTCGGGCGGGGGCTACGAGCTGGCGTTCCCACTCGTCGGCTCCCGTTGGGGGTACGACGGTCTGGAGCTGCCCAAGGGGCGGTACGCCGTCATCCTGCGAGCCGCCGGCGACGACCGCGAGCAGGACCTGCCGGTCACCGCGTCGTCCGACCTCCTCGACCGGCTGCCGGTCGAGGAGCCGACCACCCGCTTCCGTGGCCTGGTCGAGGTGCTCCCCAACAAGCCCCCGGTGCTCACGCTCCACGTGCAGGAGCCTCTCGACGACGAGACCCGCGGCCAGCGCAACCAGTACCGCCTGCGCGAGGCCGCTCGCGTCGACGAGGCCACCCAGGACAGCGTGTTCTTCCGGGCGCTGTACAGCGAGGTAGCCAACTGCAACATGCTGGGCGTCCACCACGAGCTCGGCCGTCGGGGCTCGACGCTGACCCGCTACTGGTCGGTCCGCGACCACTCCGTCCCGGTGCCCGAGGGCGGCGTACCGCTCGTGGAGGGCACGCGCGAGTGGCACGAGGCGCTGGCGACCTCGCGCTACGTGATGGTCAACGTGCACCAGCCCGAGTGGTACCAGAAGCCCGCCGGCCAGGTGCTGATCGAGACGATGCACGGCTATCCCTACAAGGTGATGGGCCACGAGTGGTGGGAGAAGGGCGGCTTCCCGTCCGGGCAGATCAACAGCTTCGACCGGCGGGCGCGCGACTGGGACTACTTCGTCTCCCCCGCGACGTACGCGACGTCCCTGCTGGAGAAGGCGTTCCTCGAGCCCGCGGGCGCGACGGCACAGGTGCTGGAGATCGGCTACCCGCGCAACGACGTGCTGCTGTCCGACGAGGCGCCGGCGATCCGCGACCGGACGCGCACGCTGCTCGGCATCGAGGACGACCAGCAGGTCGTGATGTACGCGCCGACCTTCCGCGACTACCTCTCGGCCGACGACATGGCCGCGGAGCGGATCGACTTCTTCGACGTCGAGCGGGCGGCCCGCGACCTCGGGCCGGGGTACACCTTCCTGGTCCGCGGCCACGCGTTCAACGCCCGTGCCGGCGGCCGTCACGAGGGCGGAGCCGGCATCATCGACGTCACCCCGCACCCCGACATCAACGACCTGATCCTGGCCTCCGACGCCGCGATCCTCGACTACTCGTCGTTGCGCTTCGACTACGGGCTGGTCGACAAGCCGATGATCTTCCTGGTGCCGGACCTCGAGAAGTACGACGCGGTGCGCGGCGGCGTGATCCCCTTCGGGCCGACCGCACCGGGGCCACACGTCACCACCACTCGCGAGGTCGTCTCGCTGGTGCGCGACCTCGGCGGTCTCGCGCGCCGTACCCGGGCCGCACGCGCGGCCTTCCGGCGCGACTACGTCGACCTCGACGACGGTCACGCCTCCGCCCGGCTCGTCGACGCGGTCTTCGTGCCCCGCGGAGACGCCTGAACGCCGAGTCGGCACGAACAGGCACCGAAATCACGCCGAGTCGGCACGAACAGGCATCGAAATCACGCCGAGTCGGCACGAACAGGCATCGAAATCGCGCCGAGTCGTCATGTGACAACTCGGCGGAGACGAATGCTCAGAGCAGCGCCAGGATCGCGTCGACCATCCGCTCGGACGCGTGACCGTCCTGCCAGGGATTGAACTGCGCGTCGAACGCCCGGACCCGGTCGGCCCAGGCGGCGGCGAGCGCTGGTACGTCGCGGACCTGGGCCACGACCTCGTCGGTGCTCCGCACCAGCGGCCCGGGTGCGGTCTCGGTGAAGGGGAACAGGAAGCCCCGCACGCCCGCGGTGTAGTCCTCGAGGTCCGGCACCAGGAAGACCATCGGCCGGCCGGTGAGCGCGAAGTCGAAGCGCAGCGAGGAGTAGTCGAGCACGGCCACGTCGGCAGCGAGGAGGAGGTCGTTGACCTCGGGGTGGTCGGTCACGTCGACGACCCCACGCCGCGAGTGGCCGGGCGGGTGGAAGCGGTGACCCCGCAGCAGGACGACGTGGGAGTCGCCCAGCGCGGCGGCCGCCCCGTCGACGTCGAGGTGCTCGGTCATCGGCGCCGCCCGGGGCCGCGTGGCGAGGTGGTCGCGCCACGTGGGCGCGTAC